>VAZF01000215.1:0-1338 GCA_005888425.1 Alphaproteobacteria bacterium | reverse complement strand
GGGTCCGTGCCTGCCAATATCTCGGCGGATCTGCGCCGCCGGTTCGAGGAGGCGCTGCTCGCCGCCTGGACCGGCGCCGTCGAAAACGACGGGCTCAACCGGCTGGTGCTCGCGGCCGGGCTGACAGCGCGCCAGACGACGGTCTTGCGTCTTTATTCCAAGGTGCTGCGCCAGGCCGGCAGCACGTTCAGCCAGGACTACATGGAGGAGGTGCTGGCGCGGCACGCACCGATCGCGCGCCGTCTCGTCGAATTATTCGAGCATCGCTTCGATCCAGCCCGCGCCGGGTCTCCCTCGCTCGCCGCGCTCGGTGAGGTACAGGCCATCGATCACGCGCTCGATGGGGTCGAAAGCCTCGACGAAGACCGCATCCTGCGCAGTTTCCTGACGCTCGCGCTGAAGAGCGTGCGGACAAATTACTGCCAGACCTTGCCGGGCGGTCAGCCGAAGCCGGCGCTTGCGGTGAAGTTTGCGTCGAGCGAAATCGATCTGCTCCCGCTGCCGCGCCCGCTCTTCGAGATTTACGTCTATAGCCCGCGCATAGAGGGTGTGCATATGCGCGCCGGCAAAGTCGCGCGCGGCGGCATCCGCTGGTCCGACCGCAAAGAGGATTTCCGGACCGAGATCCTCGGGCTGATGAAGGCGCAGACCGTGAAGAATGCGGTGATCGTGCCGGTCGGCTCAAAGGGCGGCTTTGTCCTGAAGCGCCCGCCGGCCGCGCGGGATCAGCTGATGGCCGACGGCGTCGAGTGCTACAAAATCCTGATCCGTAGCCTCCTCGATCTGACCGACAATATCGTTGCCGAAGGTGGCGAGAATGGTGGCCGCCATGATGTGGTGCCGCCGCGTCAGCTCGTGCGCCACGATGGCGATGATCCGTATCTCGTCGTCGCGGCTGATAAAGGCACAGCGAGCTTTTCCGACCTCGCCAACGAGATTTCGGAGGAATACGGTTTCTGGCTCGGCGACGCCTTCGCCTCCGGCGGTTCGGCCGGTTACGATCACAAGGAAATGGGCATCACCTCGCGCGGTGCCTGGGAATTGATCAAGCGCCACTTCCGCGAATTAGAGCGCGACATTCAGAACAGCGACTTCACCGCCGTCGGGGTCGGCGATATGTCGGGCGACGTATTCGGCAACGGCATGCTGCAATCGCGTCACACCCGCCTCGTTGCCGCCTTCAACCACCTGCACATCTTTGTCGACCCCAACCCCGACCCCGCGACAAGCTTTGCCGAGCGGCAGCGTCTGTTCGCGCTGCCGCGTTTGAGCTGGGCCGATTACGACCCGAAACTGATCTCAGCCGGCGGTGGCGTCTTCGATCGCGCCGCCAAATCG
>VAZF01000214.1 GCA_005888425.1 Alphaproteobacteria bacterium | reverse complement strand
CCGGCCGCGATCAGAGCCAAGGCGTGGGAGTGCCGCAGGTCATGGAACATGACACGCGGCAGCTTCCTATCGCGTACCATGTTGCCCCAACCCGGCTCAGCTTGTCGGGCGGATAGGGCGACCCATCAACGAGGGTGAATACGAGATCATCGGAGTAGGGCGGCCACATTTCAGGGCATCCGCTCGGCCCATTGCGCGCGCGACGGCCCCGGTTCGAACGGATCGCCGAAATACTGGGTCTCGCGGGCCACCTTCCCATCGAGAAACTCCATCATGCTGACGGTGTAGGACGGCCGCCCGTCATAGGTCAGGACATATTCGGTGACCCAGAGGTCGCCCGCGCCGATTATCCGCCGCACCGTGAAGCGTTTCCGGTTCGGCTGCGCGGCGCGAGACAACTGAATGTTTTGCCGGCCGCGGATGCGCTCACCCGATTGCGGATATTCGAGTACCGCGTCCTCCCGGTAAATCTGGTGCTCCCCCTCGAAGTCGTTCGCATCCGACGCGGCCCAGTGGCGATCCAGCGCCGCTCGGATCTTTTGCTCTGCCATATCAAATCTCCTTGACCGTCGCCGTCGACCTTGAGCCGTGTAGCATGCGTCGGCGGGAGCAGGCCTGCCACATGGGGCAGGAGAGCTATTCCTAGCGGGAAAGGCTGAGCGGCCCAGACGAGCCGAACCCGGCGGTTCGACGTCCGCGAACGGCAACAATCGGCGCCGAGCAGACCTCAACGAGCGACAGGTTCAATTTCTGGAAGCGCCGATAGCGGCCATTCGATTCGTGCTAGCTTTCAGTAGTCAGCGGTCAGCGGTGATCCGCTGGGTTGCCGGGGGGCGGACGTGACGCACTTTTTCGCATACAGCAAGGCCGCTTTTGGCGTTTTCTTGTTGGCGGCTCTGCCTGCCTGCAACGAGGAAAACAAATACGAGCCGCCACCGGCCACACAGGTCGGCGTGGCGCAGCCGGTGAAACGGCCTGTGACGCGTTATCTCGAGTTGACCGGCAATACCGTCAGCCTCGACAAGGTCGAGCTCGTCGCGCGCATCCCGGGCTTCCTGCGCGAAATAAACTACAAGGACGGCTCGATGGCGAAGAAGGGGGACGAACTCTTCGTCATCGAACCCGCGCCCTACGAGGCGAAAGTTCAGCAGTCAGAGGCCGACGTGGTGGCCGCGAAAGCCGGGGCGGAGTACGCCGAAGCAGAGTTTCAGCGGCAGTACACGCTCAGCCGGACGACCCAATTCGGCTGGCAGTCCAAGTTTTACGAGGCCCAGAAGAACCGCGACGAGACGCGGGCGAAGCTGCAGAAGGCGCAGGCCTCGCTGGAATTGGCCAAAATCGAACTCGGCTACACCAAGGTAACGGCACCGTTCGACGGCATCGTGACGGCCCATCTCGCCGCGATCGGCGCGCTCGTCGGCGGCGGCAGCAGCCCAACGCCGCTCGCGACCATCCTGCGGCTCGATCCGATTTATGTTAACGCCACCCTTAGTGAACAGGACGTGTTGCGCATCATCAGCGATCCGAGCGGCATCAGCACCGCCGATCTGGGTAAAATCCCGATTGAACTGGGGCTGATGGACAATACCGGCTACCCGCATAAAGGCGTCATCGATTACATCGCGCCGCAGGTCGATCCCTCGACCGGGACGCTGCGGGTGCGCGGGCTCTTTGCCAACCCGGATTACGCGTTACTGCCCGGTATGTTCGCGCACGCGCGGGTATCTCCATCGCAGGGACCCGAGCAAGAGGCGCTGCTCGTGCCCGAGGCGGCGCTCGGCAGCGATCAGGCAGGCCGCTATGTGCTCGTCGTCGACAACGACAATGTCATAGACAAACGTAGCGTCACGGTAGGCCCAGCCGACGGCGAGTTGCGAGTCATCGAAAAGGGGCTGGCGCCCGAAGATCGGGTCATCGTCACTGGCCTGTCGCGCGCCGTGCCGGGCGAGAAGGTGAGGACCGAAACCGTCGCGAGCGCGGCGCCCTCGAAGCGGGCGGAGGCTGTGCGATGATATCGCAGTTCTTCATCGACCGACCGGTGCTCGCCAACGTGCTGGCGATATTGTTCGTATTGATCGGGGCGGTCGCGCTCGCGCGGCTACCGATTACCGAGTACCCGGACCTCGCGCCGCCAACCATCATGGTGAGCACCCGCTACCCTGGCGGCAGTGCGCAAAGCCTGGTCGATACAGTGGCCCTGCCGATCGAGCGCGCAATAAACGGCGTCGAAGGCATGCTCTACATGCAGTCGACGAGCACCAGCGACGGCAATTACGCGCTGACGATCACGTTTGAGACCGGCATCGACCTGGACCTGGCGCAGATCAGGGTCCAGAACCGTGTCGCGGCCGCCCTGCCCACGCTGCCGCAGAGCGTGCAGGGGCAGGGGGTGCCGGTTCGGCAACAATCCACAGCGTTCTTACAGATGCTCACGCTGAGCTCGCCGGACGGACGATATGACGGGCTCTATCTCAGCAATTACGCGACAATCAATCTTGTCGACGAGCTGTCGCGGATCCCCGGGGTTGGCTACGCCAGCGTGTTCGGCGCTGGAAAGTATGCGATGCGGATCTGGCTCGACCCCGACAAGCTGGTCGCGCTCGGCTTGTCGCCGCAGGAGGTGATCCAGGCCGTCCAGCAGCAGAACCAGGAGGTTGCCGCCGGCCAGATTGGCATGCCTCCCACCGCCACCGGCCAGAGTTTCCAATACACGGTCAATGTCACCGGCCGCCTGCAACGGCCAGAGGAATTCGGCCAGATCGTCATCAAAACCGACAATGGCCGCATCACCCGCCTCAAGGACGTCGCCCGCGTCGAACTCGGCGCCGAGAGCTACGGGCTAGCCTTTCGCCTCGACGGCCAGTCGGCCGCGGGAATCCAGATCTTCCAGTCTCCCGCAGCGAACGCGCTGGCTACGGCGGAGCGGATCAAGGCGAAAATGGCCGAGTTGGCGCGCGCGTTCCCGCCGGGGCTGACCTACGCGGTCTCTTTCGATGCGACGAAATCGGTCCGCGCGTCGATCCGCGAGGTGTACAAGACGCTGATCGAGGCAACCGTTCTGGTGTTGCTCGTCATCGTCGTTTTCGTGCAGGACTGGCGCGCGATCCTGGTGCCGGCGACAACGGTGCCGGTGACGCTCATCGGGGCCTTCGCGGCGATGGCGGCGTTCGGCTTCACGGTCAATCTCGCGAGCCTGTTCGCGGTGGTGCTGGCGATCGGCATCGTCGTCGACGACGCGATCGTCATCGTCGAGGGCGCATCCCGACACATCGAGGCGGGGCTTTCCCGTCGCGCCGCCGCGGTCAAGGCGATGGGCGAGCTGTTCGGTCCGATCATCGGCATCACGCTGGTGCTGATGGCGGTATTCGTCCCGGCCGCCTTTCTGCCTGGCCCGAGCGGCCGGATGTACGCTCAGTTCGCGCTGGTCATCGCCGGGACGGCGCTGATCAGTGCGGTCAATGCGGCGACCTTAAAGCCGACGCAATGCGCGCTGTGGCTCGGCCGCCAAGTTCCGCGCGAGCAACGCAACCTGTTCTATCGCGGCTTCAATCGCGTGTACGACCGGATCGAGGCCGGCTATCTCCGGGTTGTCGGCGCCATAACCCGGCGCAGTGCCGCCATGGCCGTGTTCGCGCTCGTTCTCGCGGGCATTTCGGTATGGGGCGTCCTGCGGCTGCCCACCGCGTTCATCCCCGCTGAAGACCAGGGTTACCTGATGGTAGCGGTTCAGCTTCCGGACGGCGCCGCGCTCGAGCGCACCGAAAAGGCGCTCGCGCAAGTCAGGGAGGCAGCCCGAGCGATATCGGGGGTGGACCAGATCGTCGAGATCTCCGGGCTGTCGCTGCTCGACAGCGCAAACCTGTCAAGCGCTGGCGCCATCTGGATCGTGCTGAAGGACTGGAGCGTACGCGGCCCGGGAGAGAATCTGGGCGCAATCCGGGCCAAGTTGTCGCAAGCGGTCGCCAACCTGCCTGACGGGCAAGCCTTTGTGTTCGTCCCGCCGCCGATCCCGAGCCTCGGGAGCACTGGCGGCTTCACGATGCAAGTCGAGCTTCGCGACGGCAGTTCGGATTATGCGGAACTCTATAACGTCGCCCACAAAATCGCCGAGAACGCCGAGGCGCAATCGGCTCTGGAGGGTGTCAACACATCGTTTCGCGCCAGCGTGCCGCAGATCCGGTTGCTGATCGACCGCACCAAGGCAGAGCGGCTGCAGGTTTCTGTCGGCGATGTTTTCACCGCCCTCGGCACCTATCTAGGCTCCTACTACGTCAACCAGTTCAATCTGTTCGGGCACAATTTTCAGGTCTACGCGCAGGCCGAAGGGAAGGCGCGGCTCAGGGCGTCGGATATCGAGAAACTCACCGTCAAAAGCAACGCGGGCAAGATGGTACCGATCGGCGCGCTGGCGCGCATCGAGCCGACGGTCGGCCCGGCGGTAATCACGCTCTACAATCTCTATCCAGCCGCCACGGTGTACGGCTCGGCCTCGGCCGGCTTCAGCTCCGGAGAGGCAATGAATCTGATGGAGCAGATCGCCGCCCAGACGCTGCCGCGCGGCACCGGGTACGAATGGACCGCGACCTCGTACGCGCCCCTCGCGGTGATCCTGTCGGTGCCGCTGGCGCTCGCCGGGCCCGCGGTGGCGTTCACCGTACTCGGTCTTGCCGACAATTCTCTGATCCAGAGTGGGCTCGCCGCGAATAATCTCTATACGCAGATCGGCCTCGTGCTGCTAATCGCCCTGGCGGCGAAGAACGCGATCCTGATCGTCGAGGTGGCGCGCGAGATGCGCCTGCAGCATGGAAAGCCCGTTCTTGACGCAGCGCTCGACGCGGCCTGCGCCCGTTTCCGACCGATCGTCATGACCTCACTCGCGTTCATTCTGGGCGTCGTCCCGCTCGTCACTGCGACCGGGGCGGGAGCGACGGCCAGGATCTCGCTCGGCACCTGCGTGCTCTCCGGAATGATCGCGTCGACCGGTCTGGCGCTCTTGTTTGTGCCCTCCTTCTTCGTGCTGCTGCAACGCTTGGAGGAGCGCCTCAAGGGCCGCCGCGACCCCGAGCCCGCCCCCTCCGAATCGATTGCCGCATAAGGAACGGTTGGATTCATAAGTCTGCTTAGGGACAGCGGTGTCACTCGACGGCAGAGCTTCACCTCGTGCGGTTTTAATTTTCGACCTACATCACGTCAGTGCCGCGGCTCAACATCACTCAGCAGTAGGCTCCAACGCAGCGAGCGATGGTTCGGCGGAGCGATCGCCCAACGGCTCGCCGCACTGGTACACCTCGATTTCGCCTTTGCCTTTGAGCAGGATTCGCCCGACCGTTCGGACAGTACAGCGGCCCCGCACCCGCTCGAACGCATCTGCCGAGAGGTGGACGGCGTCCTCCTCGCCGATCGCAGATAACCTCGCCGCAACATTGACGGTATCGCCCCATAGGTCGAAGTTGAATTTCGTCCGGCCGACGACCCCCGCGACCACCGGGCCTATGTGGATTCCAGCCCGGATTCGCCAACCGTTTGGGTCGCGGTGTGCCGCATCCGCCATATCATAGCAACAGCGGATCGCGGCCATGACAGGGTCGCCGTGAGGCTGAAGCAAGTTGGCGGTTGCCATGAACGCATCCCCGATTG
>VAZF01000213.1 GCA_005888425.1 Alphaproteobacteria bacterium | reverse complement strand
CAATTCGCGCACAATCATCAGGTCGAGACCCGCGACGAGCTCCCGCTTCAATGTCGAGGCATCGGCCAGGGCTTCGAAGACCATTGCCGGGCGGAGATTGGCGAACAGGTCCATCTCCTTGCGGAGCCGCAACAGGCCGCGTTCAGGCTGCAGTTCGAACGGGAGCGTCTCCCATTTCGGGCCACCGACCGAGCCGAACAACACCGCATCGCTCGCTTGCGCCTGGGCCAAGGTTTCGTCGGTCAAGGGCGTGCCGGATGCGTCATAGGCCGAGCCGCCGACCAGCCCCTCGCTGACCTCGAAGCTCGCGATGTGGCGGCGATCGAAAAACTCGATGACGCGCATGACCTCGCGCATGATTTCCGGGCCGATACCGTCGCCCGGCAACACGAGGATTTTGCGGTTTGAACGGGTGGTCTTAGCCATGGGGATTTCAGTTCCGGTCTGAACGTGAAATGCCCCTCACCCGGTCCTCCGCTTCGCGTCGGACGGCCTCTCCCCGTGCGCGGGGAGAGGGTTGGGGTGAGGGGCGCGTCGATGGAGAGGTTAGGCGCCGGCCTTTTCGGTCAGGCCGAAGACCCAGGGACGCTCGCCGCGCGTCTTTGTCTCATAGGTGGCGATCTCGGCCGCCTTCTGTTCGGTCAGCCCGATATCGTCGAGGCCATTGAGCATGCAGTGCTTGCGGAACGGGTCGATGGCGAAAGGCACGATCTCGCCGTCGGGGCGCGAGATCGTCTGCTTGTCCAGATCAATCGTCAGCACCGCGTTGCCGCCCTTCTTCGCATCGTCCATCAGCTTGTCGACCTCTGCCTGCGGCAATGCGATTGGCAAAAGGCCGTTCTTGAAACAGTTGTTGTAGAAGATGTCGGCAAAGCTCGGCGCGATGACGCAGCTGATGCCGAAATCGGTCAATGCCCAGGGCGCGTGCTCGCGGCTCGATCCGCAACCGAAATTGTCGCCGGCGACGATGATCTTCGCCTGCCGATACGGCCCCTGATTCAAGATGAAGTCCGGGTTCTCCGAACCGTCGGCCCGAAACCGGATCTCCTCGAACAGGTGCTTCGCCAGACCCGTGCGCTTGATCGTGCGCAGATGGATCGCCGGGAAGATCTTGTCGGTATCGATGTTGATCGCCGGCATCGGCGCCGCGACACCGGTCAGTTGCGTGAATTTTTCCATCGAAGGTTCCTCTTAGCCCAACTGGCGCACATCGGCGAGACGGCCGGTAACCGCGGCGGCGGCCGCCATCGCCGGACCCATCAGGTGGGTCTTGGCTCCGGGACCCTGGCGCCCCTCGAAATTGCGGTTCGAGGTCGAGGCAATCCGTTCGCCCTTCATCGCCCTGTCGGGGTTCATCGACATGCAATTGGAACAGCCGGGTTCGCGCCATTCAAAGCCAGCTTCGAGGAAGACGCGATCGAGACCTTCTTCCTCAGCCTGATGCTTCACCAAGCCGGAGCCCGGCACCACCATCGCGCGCACGCCTTCGGCGACCTTGCGACCCCGAGCGATCGCCGCTGCAGCCCGCAGATCCTCGATGCGGCTGTTGGTGCAGGAGCCGATAAAGACGCGCTGCACCGGGATCTCGACCAGCGGCGTCTTCGGCTTCAGCTGCATGTATTGGAGCGCCCGCTCGACCGCGGCACGCTTCAGCGGGTCGTCGATGTCGGCTGGATCGGGCACCCGGGCAGTAATCGGTGCGGTCTGTTCCGGGTTGGTGCCCCAGGTGATATGCGGCGCGATCTGACCGGCGTCGAGCGAGGTCTTCTTGTCGAAATGCGCGCCGGGGTCGGAGGGCAGCGTCTTCCAATACGCCAATGCCTGCTCCCAGGCGCCGCCTTTGGGCGCGTAAGCCCGGCCCTTGACGTATTCGAAGGTGATCTCGTCCGGCGCCACAAGCCCGGCGCGGGCGCCGGATTCGATTGCCATGTTGCAGACGGTCATGCGGCCTTCCATCGACATCGACCGGAAGGTGCTGCCGCCATATTCGATGACATGACCGGTGCCGCCCGCGGTGCCGATCTTGCCGATGATCGCGAGGATAACGTCCTTTGGGCTGACGCCGGCGCCCAAGCTGCCATTGACCTCGACCAGCATATTCTTGGCGTGCGCCTGAATGAGGGTCTGGGTCGCCAGCACATGCTCCACCTCGGAGGTGCCGATCCCGAAGGCGAGCGCGCCCAAGGCGCCGTGCGTCGCGGTATGGCTGTCGCCGCAGACAATCGTCATGCCGGGCTGCGACAGGCCCATTTCCGGGCCGATGATGTGGACGATGCCCTGGTTGATGCTGTCGATCGGGATATAGGGCACGCCGAACTCGACGACGTTGCGCTCGAGCGTATCGACCTGCAGCTTCGATTCCGGCTCGTCGATCCCGGCCTTGCGGTTGCTGGTCGGGATGTTGTGGTCGGCGACGGCGATCGTCGCGTCCGGCCGGCGCACCTTCCGGCCGGCGAGCTTCAGCCCCTCAAAGGCCTGCGGTGTCGTTACCTCATGGCAGAGGTGAAGGTCGATGTAGAGGAGATAGGTGCCCTCGCCCGCCGGGGCGATGACGTGGCTGTCCCAAATTTTGTCAAACAAGGTGCGCGGTTGCGCCATCGGGGGATACTCCAGCGACTAGGCTTCGGTAGAGGTTAGGCTTCGGTTTCGGGGGAAGCGGATCCGGTAACCGGCACCCGCTCGCGGCGGTTGTCCTCGCGGCCGCGCTCGGCAATGCGCGCCGCCTTGCCGCGGCGGGCACGCAGATAATAGAGCTTGGCGCGCCGCACGGCGCCGCGGCGCACGACCTCGATCGCGCTGATGCGCGGCGAATAGAGCGGGAAAACGCGCTCGACGCCCTCGCCATAGGAGATTTTGCGCAAGGTGAAGTTCGAGTTGATGCCGGCATTTTTGCGGGCGATGCACACCCCCTCGAAGGCCTGCACGCGCTCGCGCTCGCCTTCGACGACCCGCACGCTGACGCGCACCGTGTCGCCGGGCTGAAACGGCGGGACCGGCCGCTCGCCGGCCAGCTTCTCGACCTGCTCGGCTTCGAGCTGCTGCAACAGATTCATCGCTCCACCTCTTACCTTTTCCCGCTGGCCGCCAGCCGAGCCGCATAGTGTTGCCACAGATCGGGCCGCCGCTCTCGCGTCAACCGCTCCGCCTCGGCCCGCCGCCAAGTGCGGATTTTCGCATGATCGCCGGACACCAGAACCTCCGGGACCGCCCGCCCCTGCCACAGCTGCGGCCGGGTGTAATGCGGGTATTCGAGCAGCCCTTCGGCGAAACTCTCCTCCGCCAAGGCCTCGGCGCAACCGACGACCCCCGGCAATAGCCGCACGCAGGCGTCGATCAGCGCAATCGCCGCCGGCTCGCCGCCCGACAGCACGAAGTCGCCGAGGCTCACCTCCTCGACGGCCCGGGCTTCGAGCAACCGCTCGTCGACGCCCTCGAAGCGGCCGCAAAGCAGCCGGACACCAGGGCCCGCCGCCAATTCCCGCACGTGCTCCTGATCGAGCGGCCGGCCGCGAGGCGACAAATGGATGAGCGGGCCGGCGCCGCCGGCGCCTTCGATCGCCGCATCGAGCACATCAGGCCGCATGACCATGCCCGGCCCGCCGCCAAACGGCGCGTCATCGACCGAGCGGTGTTTATCGCGCGCGAAATCGCGGATGTCCACCGTTTCGAGCCGCCACAGCCCGGCCGCGAGCGCCTTGCCGGCCAGCGAATGCGCGAGGGGCCCCGGCAGCATTTCCGGGAAGATCGTCAGCACGGTCGCCTGCCAGCTCATGCGGTTGCTTTCTCGCGCTTGCGGCGCGCCCCCGCCGGTTCATCGAGGAGCCCGGGCGGCGGGTCGATGACGAGCCGGCCGGCCGCAAGATCGACACTCGGCACGATCGCACAGGTGAACGGCACCACCAGCGGCGGTCCCTCGGCCCTGGCGATTTCAAGGGTGTCGCCGGCGCCGAAATCATGCACCGCGCGCACCCGCCCGACCGCCGTGCCGTCGCTCAGCACCGCTTCGAGCCCGATCAGATCGGCGTGGTAGTACTCGTCCGCCTCGGTCGGCGGTAATACCGCGCGCTGCAGATAGAGGCGCAGGCCCCGCGCCGCCTCAGCCTGGTTGCGGTCAGCAATGCCCGACAGATGGCCAATGAGCACGCCCTTGCCAGCGCCGGTGAGCCGCAATGTGAAATGCCGCTCGCCGCTCTCGTCCTCGAGCGCGCCGTAACGCGCAATGTCCTCGGGTGTGCCGGTGAAGCTCTTGATCTTGACCGCGCCGCGCACGCCATGCGCGCCGGCCACGGCGCCGACGCACACCCGCTTGTCCAGCGCGCTCACCGCAAACTCCGTTCAGCGACCGCCGTCAGGCGCTGCCGGCTGCAGCGCCGGCAGCGTCTGCGGCCTCCTGAGCGCGTGCCTGCGCCTTGGCTTTCGGCGTCGATTTGTGCGGAGTCTCGCGCACCGCCGGCTTTTCCATGATGCCGGCATCGCCGAGAAAGCGCGCGACGCGGTCGCTCGGCAATGCCCCGACCCCGAGCCAGTGCTTGATGCGCTCTTCCTTCAGGGTCACGCGGTCAGCATGCCCGCGATCGAGCATCGGGTTATAGGTGCCGAGCTTTTCGATAAAGCGCCCGTCGCGCGGGCTGCGCGACTCGGCGACGACGATCGAATAGAACGGCCGCTTCTTGGCGCCGCCGCGGGCGAGCCGGATTTTCAGTGACATGCGGTTCCCTTCGTAGATGGAAGACTCAACTTTAATCGCGAATTCAGTGACGGAAGC
>VAZF01000212.1 GCA_005888425.1 Alphaproteobacteria bacterium | reverse complement strand
GGTCGGACTGCAAGGTTGGGACGCGGCTGTCCGGCGGCAATTCGTGGATGCAGTTGCGTTCTCGGCCGCGGCCCGAAGCTGGCTCACCGCCTTCCGACGGGTCGGGCGCGATTCTCCAGTTGTGATCGTTGACACGCCGTCAGGCAAAGCACATCGCCAGTCCGCGCCACCGAGTCTTGGCTTGACATATTCCCATATGGGAATATCATAGAAACATGCCGCGTGCGCCGACTACAGCCGACGTATTCAACGCCATCGCCGAGCCCCGTCGGCGACAGATTGTCGAGTTGCTTGCGCGGCGCGGGGCCCTGGCTGTTGGAACGCTGGTCGTAACGCTGGGGCTTCCGCAGCCGGCTGTCTCGAAGCACCTTGGCGTGCTGCGCAAGGTCGGCGTGGTCGCGGTGAGCAAGCAAGGCAGAGAACGCGTGTACAACCTGGAAGCGGAGAAGCTGAAAACTATACATGACTGGGTAAAGGCCTTTGCAGAGCTCTGGGGCCATCAACTCGACCGCATCAAGGAGCGCGCTGAGCACCGAGCGCGTGAACAAACTAAATCGCCAACACCCCTCAAACCCCGGAAAGGACGATCATGAAAACGGATACCCGTGAACGACAGTCAGTCGAATCTTTCGAGATCGGCAAGGAGATCGAGATTTCGGCGCCGATCGCCATCGCCTTCGAAGCCATGCTGGACGAGCTTGGTCCGGAAGGGCAGATGCCCGGCGGCAAGCCGTTCCCGATGAAAATCGAGCCGTGGCCCGGCGGACGCTGGTACCGCGACCTCGGCCACAATTCCGGCCACCTTTGGGGCCATGTGCAGGTCATCAAGCCGCCGACGCTCCTGGAGATTTGCGGGCCGTTGATGATGTCGTACCCGGCGCTCAATCACCTGCAATACCGCTTGAAGGCGGAGGGGGGCGTGACGCGCCTTGTATTCCTTCACCGCGCCATGGGATTGATCCTGCCCGAACATCGCGACGGCTTGCCCAAAGGCTGGGAGCACTGGCTGGAGCGCATTCGCGAGCTGGCCGAACGCAAGCATCGGAAGGAGACACAACGATGAGCGCTTGCTGCACTGCCGCCAGCGACTGGAAAACGCCGAGATGGGTGCGCAGAGTCCGAGAGACTTTTGCATGGGTCCTCCCGAGTGCCATCCTGGTGTTGGTGCCCAAGTGTCCCGCTTGCCTGGCGGCGCACGTGACGCTCTGGACCGGATTCGGCCTGTCGCTTTCCACGGCAACCTACCTGCGCTGGGTGCTGCTGTTCCTTTGCGTCGCCTCATTGCTGTTCCTGATTGAGAAACGTCTGGATCGCCTAGGGGGCATCTTTAGCTACTTCAAGAAGGAGACCGAACCATGCAACACCAAATAGTAAGTCGAGAGGAATGGCTTGCAGCCCGGCTCGGGCTGCTCAAGGAGGAGAAGGAGCTAACGCGGCGCAGCGACGAGCTGGCGCGGCGACGTCAGGAGCTGCCGTGGGTTCGGATCGACAAGGAATATCGATTTGAGACCGACGAGGGGAGCGCCTCGCTGGCAGACCTCTTCCGAGGGCGCTCCCAGCTCCTCGTGTACCACTTCATGTTCGGGCCCGACTACACGGCAGGCTGTCCGTCGTGCTCGGCGATCGCGGACGGGTTCAATGGCGTCGCCGTCCATCTGGCCAATCACGACGTTATGCTTTGGGCGGTGTCGCGGGCCGCACTTGCGAAACTGCAGGCGTACGAGCGGCGGATGGGGTGGACCTTTCCCTGGGCGTCCTCGCTCGGCAGCGATTTCAACTTCGACTTCAACGTCTCGGTCACCGAGGAGCAACAGCGCGAGGGGACCGTCGAATACAACTACCGGCCCAGCAGCCCCGCGGCGAATGTGAAGCCGGACGCCGGGCGCGAGGGGCCAGCTAAGGGCGCTGCGATGACCGGCACCGACGTTCCCACCTACGCACGGGAGCGGCCGGGCATGAGCGCGTTCATGCTCGAGGACGGCATCGTCTATCACACCTATTCCACCTATGCGCGCGGACTGGACGGGCTTTGGGGCATGTACCAGTGGCTAGACCGCGCCCCGAAGGGACGCAACGAGGCCGGCGGGTACTGGTTACGCCATCGCGACAAATATGGTGATAACATCGGCGCGTGACGGCAGCAGCACCTGACATCACCGCCCTTCGCGAGTGGCTCATCAACGGCGCGCCTTCCGCCAAGACACCCGATGCGGTCCTCACCGAAATGTGCGAAGGACTGCTCGCGATCGGTATTCCGCTCTGGCACGTAGCGCTCTTCGTGCGCACCTTGCATCCGCAGATCCTGGGCCGCCGCATCCAGTGGCGACAGGGTGCCGGCGTGACATTCGGCGAGGCGTCCTACGGCATCTTCGATACCGCCGCGTTTCGCGGCAGCCCGGTCGCGGTCGTCTATCGCGAGGGCCGGCCGCTCCGGTTCCGGTTGGACAGCCCCGAAGCGCGCGCCTTTCCGCAGCTCGATGAATTGCGCGCCGAAGGCGGCACCGAATACGTCGCGGTGCCGATCAAGTTCAGCAATGGCGAGGTGCATGTCGGGACCTGGGCGACGCGTCATCCCGGCGGTTTCACCGATGCTCACCGCGCGGCGCTCGAAACGCTGATCGCGCCGCTCGCCCGAGTCACCGAAAATTATGCGTTGCGCCGCACCGCGACCAATCTCCTCGATACCTATGTCGGCAGAGACGCCGGTGCGCGCATCCTGGCGGGCAGCATCCGGCGCGGCTTCAGCGAGACGATCCGCGCCGCGATCTGGCTCTCGGACATGCGCGGGTTCACCGAACTGGCCGACCGCATGCCGCCCGCGGAGCTGATCGAATTGCTGAACCGCTATTTCGATTGCCAGATCCCCGCGATTGCGAAGCATGGCGGGGAGGTCCTCAAATTCATGGGCGACGGCCTCCTGGCGATTTTCCCGCTGGCCGCCGCTGCCGATCCTCGGGACGTCTGCAGGGCTGCGCTCGCCGCGGCGGCGGAGGTGCGAGACGCCGTCGCCGCGCTGTCCGACTGGCCGTCAGCCGGCCCGCGCTACGGTGTCGCGCTGCATATCGGCGAATTGCTTTATGGCAATATCGGCGCCGCCAACCGGCTCGACTTTACCTGCATCGGGCCGGCGGTAAACCTGGCCGCTCGCCTGGAAGAGGTGGCCAGCCAATTGCGCCGCACGACCGTGTTCTCTGCCGAGTTCGCTGCACATTGCGGCGGGGTCGTGCCGCTCGGCGACTTCGCCTTGGCCGGGTTTCGCGAGCCACAGCCGGTTTACGGCCTCGCCGACGAGCCGGCCTGATCGAGCCGCTTCGGGCGTTCTGGACCCTCCCGGTCCGTGGCGCTAGCATCCGCCGGTCAAGGAGGAGCCCCCATGAAAGCCGCCGTCCTGCACGCGCCGCACCAGCCGCTGACCATCGAGGACGTCTCGCTGACCAAGCCGAAGGGCCGCGAGGTCTTGCTGCGCACCGCCTATGCCGGGCTCTGCCACAGCGACCTGCACTTTATCGAGGGGCTCTACCCGCACCCGACGCCCTGCGTTCTCGGGCATGAATCGGCCGGAGTGGTCGAGGCGGTCGGTGACGGCGTGACCTACGTCAAGCCGGGCGACCACGTCATCACCTGCCTATCGGTCTTCTGCGGCACTTGTTCGCAATGCGTCACCGGCCACCCGAACCTTTGCGAGAACACCGATGTGAAGATGCTGCCTGGCGTGTCGCGCCGCATGACGTGGAAGGGCGGCGAATTGATGAACCAGTTTCTGAACCTGTCCTCCTTCGGCGAGCAGATGCTGGTGCACGAGAACTCGATGGTAAAGATCGACGACGACATCCCGCTCGATCGCGGCGCGCTCGTTGGCTGCGGCGTCATGACTGGCGTGGGCGCGGTGTTCAACGCGGCCAAGGTCGAGCCCGGCGCGACGGTCGCGGTCATCGGCTGCGGCGGCGTCGGCCTCTCGGCGGTCAATGGCGCGGCGCTCGCCGGCGCCGAGCGCATCATCGCGATCGACCGCGTCTCCTCGAAGCTCGACCTCGCGCGCGAGCTCGGCGCCACCGACACGATCAACGCCAGCAACCTCGACCCGGTCGAGGCGGTGCGCGAGCTGACCAAGGGCGGCGTGCATTATTCCTTCGAGGCGCTCGGCACGAAGGATACCGCCGAGCAATCCTTCCGCATGCTGCGCGCCGGCGGCACCGCGACAATCATCGGCATGGTGCCGTTCGGCATCAAGATCGAGTTGCATGGCTACGATTTTCTGCGCGACCGCAAGATCCAGGGAACCTCGATGGGCGGGAACCGCTTCCGGGTCGACATGCCGCGGCTGTTGTCATTGTGGCGCCAGGGGCGCCTCAAGCTCGATCACCTGATCTCGGGCAAGATCAAATTGGCCGAAATCAACGAAGGTTTCACCGCGCTGAAATCGGCGGCGCCGGTGCGCCAGCTAATCGATTTCGGCGTCGCTACGTAAAAATGCGGGCAAATTCCCTCTCCCGCATGGCGGGAGAGGGTTGTTTCAGACCAATATCTTCTCCGGCGTGATCGGCAGGTCGCGGACGCGGATGCCGGTCGCGTGCCACACGGCATTGGCGACCGCCGCGGCGGCGCCGACGATCGGCAATTCGCCGAGCCCCTTGACTCCGGCCGGGTTGATCATCCGATCCTGCTCCTCGACAAAGATCGTCGTGAGGTCGGGGATATCGGCATTGACCGGCATGACATATTCCGAGACGTTCGAATTGACGACGCGGCCGGTGTTCGGGTCGATATGCGTCGCTTCCATCAGCGCCATGCCGATCCCCATCGTGACGCCGCCCAGGGCCTGGCTGCGCGCCGTCTTCATGTTCAGGATGCGCCCGGCGGCATAAGCGCCGACAAACCGCGTGACGCGGATCTGCGCCAACTCC
>VAZF01000211.1 GCA_005888425.1 Alphaproteobacteria bacterium | reverse complement strand
GAGGATGGCAGTCGCCGCACGACCCGCTACGACATCGATATGACGAAATGCATCTATTGCGGCTATTGCCAGGAGGCCTGCCCGGTCGATGCGATCGTCGAGGGCCCGAATTTCGAATTCGCCACCGAGACGCGCGAGGAGCTCTTCTACGACAAGGAAAAGCTGCTCGCGAATGGCGACCGCTGGGAGGCCGAGATTGCCAAGCAGCTCGCCCTCGAGGCGCCCTACCGATGACAAACACCACCTCAGCCCTGGCGAAAGCCGGGGCCGACTCTTCAGCTGTCCTGGCATCCGAACAATCAGTCCCGGCTTTCGCCGGGACTGCGGTGTCGGTTGGATCACGCCGATGATCCTGCAGGCGATCATGTTTTACCTGTTCGCCGTCGTCGCGGTCGCGTCCGGCGTCATGGTCGTGGCAGCGCGCAACCCCGTTCATTCGGTGTTGTTCCTGATCCTCGCTTTCTTCAATGCGGCCGGGCTCTTTGTGCTGATGGGGGCCGAGTTCCTCGCGATGATCCTCGTCATCGTCTATGTCGGCGCGGTCGCGGTGCTGTTCCTCTTTGTCGTGATGATGCTCGATATCGATTTCGCCGAGCTGCGCAGCGGCTTTATGCGCTATTTGCCGATCGGCGCGTTGATCGGGTTCATCCTTCTGGCCGAATTGCTGCTGATCTTTGGCAGCTGGGTCATCGCTCCCGGTGTCGCCGGGCTCAAAGCCGCGCCGTTGCCGGCCAATGCTGGCGCGCTGACAAACACCCGGGCGCTCGGCGAACTGCTCTACACCCGCTACATCTTCGCCTTCCAGGCGGCCGGCGTGATCCTGCTCGTCGCGATGATCGGCGCGATTGTCCTGACATTGCGGGCGCGTGTTGGCGTGCGGCATCAGTCGATCGCGAGGCAGCTGGCGCGCACCCGCGCGGAATCGGTCGAGGTCGTTAAGGTACCGATCGGCGGCGGGGTAGGGGATTGAGAGGATGCCGGTCGGCCTCGCCCATTACCTGACGGTCGCCGCGATCCTGTTCACGCTCGGGATCTTCGGCATTTTTCTTAACCGCAAGAACGTCATCATTATCATGATGTCGATCGAACTGATGCTGCTTGCGGTCAACATCAATTTCGTCGCCTTCTCGGTCGTCCTCAACGATCTCGTCGGCCAGATCTTCGCGATGTTCGTGCTCACCGTGGCGGCCGCCGAGGCGGCGATCGGCCTGGCGATCCTGGTCGTCTACTTCCGCAACCGCGGCACGATCCAGGTCGAGGATATAGACATGATGAAGGGCTGAGGCGTTGGCCGTCCTCGTCGTCTTCCTGCCATTGCTGGCCGCCTTCATCGCCGGCTTTTTCGGTCGCGTGATCGGCGACCGCGCGTCCCAGCTCGTCACCTGCGGCGGGATCGTGCTGTCGGCCTTGCTCGGCATCCCGCTGTTCCGTGAGATCCTGTCGCAGGAGCACGCGCAAATCATCCCGATCGTGACCTGGATCGCTGCCGGCGGCGTCGACGTTCAGTGGTCGCTGCGCCTCGATACTCTGTCGGGCGTCATGATCGTTGCTGTGACGATCGTCTCGGCGATGGTGCACATCTATTCCGTCGGCTACATGGCGCATGATGCGGGAATCCCGCGCTTCTTCGCCTATCTGAGCCTCTTCACCTTTTTCATGCTGATGTTGGCGACGGCCAACGATTTCGTGCAGCTGTTCTTCGGCTGGGAGGGCGTCGGGCTTCTCTCTTATCTGCTGATCGGCTTCTGGTACGACCGCAAATCGGCGAACGATGCCTCGATCAAAGCCTTTCTCGTCAACCGGGTCGGCGATTTCGGCTTCGCGCTCGGCAGTGCCGTCGCTGACCCTTGCCTGCATCCTGTTGTTTATCGGCGCGATGGGGAAATCGGCGCAGCTCGGCCTCCACACCTGGCTGCCCGATGCAATGGAGGGCCCGACCCCGGTCTCGGCACTGATCCATGCCGCGACGATGGTGACGGCCGGCGTCTTTATGGTGTGCCGGCTGTCGCCGATGTTCGAATACGCGCCGGCCGCGCTCGCCGTTGTCGGCGTCATCGGCGGCACGACGGCGGTGTTCGCCGCCAGCGTCGGCATGGCGCAGAACGATATCAAGCGCGTCATCGCTTATTCGACCTGCTCGCAGCTCGGCTATATGTTCTTCGCTGCCGGCGTGTCGGCGTACACCGCCGCGATGTTTCACCTGTTCACCCATGCCTTCTTCAAGGCGCTGCTGTTCCTCGGCGCCGGCTCGGTGATCCATGCCATGAGCGCCGAGCAGGATATGCGGCGCATGGGCGGGCTGTGGAACAAGATCCCGATCACCTATGCGCTGATGTGGGTTGGCAGCCTGTCGCTGGCCGGGATCCCGATCTTCGCCGGGTATTATTCGAAGGACATGATCCTGTCGGCGTCCTGGGCGTCAGGGACCGCGGTCGGCCGTTATTCCTTCTGCCTTGGGATCTTCACCGCTTTCCTGACCGCCTTTTATTCTTGGCGTTTGTTGATCATGACCTTCCACGGGCAGCCGCGGGCCGACGAGGAGACGCTGCACCACGTGCATGAAAGCCCGTGGGTCATGCTGATCCCGCTCTTTATCCTGGGGTTCGGGGCGGTGTTCGCCGGCATCCTCGCCGATCATTGGTTCGTCGGCGAGGGCCGCGGCGAATTCTGGAAGCACTCGATCCTGGTATTGCCGCAGCACGATTCGATCGCCGCCGCCGAGCACGTATCGTGGATCATCGATTACCTCCCGCTGATCGCCGGCTTGCTCGGCATCGCGGTCGCTTATGTCTGCTATTCGCTGATCCCGGAGCTGCCGAGCCGGCTGGCCATGCGGTTCCGGGCCATCTATCTGTTTCTCCTCAACAAATGGTACTTCGACGAGCTCTATGACCGGCTCTTCGTGCGCACCGCTTTCTCACTCGGCGAGGGGCTGTGGAAAACCGGCGATGCGACGATCATCGATGGCCTCGGGCCCGACGGCATTGCCGCCGCGACGCGCGAACTGGCGCGGGAAGCCAGCCGGCTGCAGACCGGCTATGTCTACCACTACGCCTTCGCCATGCTGATCGGTGTCGTCGCCCTGGTCACCTGGTATCTGGTGCCGCGGTGAGCGAGGGCGAGCCATGAGCCACTGGCCGCTCCTGTCACTGGTCACGTTCCTGCCCCTTGTGGGAGTCGGGTTCATCATGACCTCGCGCGGCGAGGATGCGATCGTCGCGCGCAACGCCCGCAACATCGCGCTGTCGACCTCGCTGATCGTCTTCGTCCTGTCGATCGCGCTGTGGGTCGAGTTCGACCCGAGCACCCCGGCCTTTCAGTTTGTCGAGCGGGCCCGCTGGGTGTCGATCGGCGGCTTCACGATCAACTACCACTTGGGGATCGACGGCATTTCGCTGTTCTTCATCCTCTTGTCGACCCTGTTGACCGTGCTGTGCGTGCTGTCGAGCTGGAATTCGGTCCAGGTCCAGGTGAAGGAATACATGATCTCCTTCCTGGTCCTCGAAACGATGATGGTCGGTATTTTCTCCGCCCTCGATTTCTTCCTGTTTTACGTGTTCTTCGAGGGTGTGCTGATCCCGATGTTCTTGATCATCGGGGTCTGGGGTGGGCCGCGGCGAGTCTATTCCGCATTCAAGTTCTTCCTGTACACGCTGTTGGGTTCGGTGCTGTCGCTGCTGGCGATCATCGCGGTCTACGTCCAGACCGGCAGCAGCGACATCGAGGTGGCTCTCGCGCACCACTTTCCGCCCGACCTGCAGAAATGGCTGTGGCTGGCGTTTTTCGCGTCCTTTGCCGTCAAGGTGCCGATGTGGCCGGTGCACACTTGGCTTCCCGACACGCATGTCGAAGCGCCGACCGCCGGCTCGGTCATCCTGGCTGGGGTGCTGCTGAAACTCGGCGGCTACGGCTTCATCCGTTTCTCACTGCCGATGTTCCCGGCGGCCTCGGCCTATTTCACCCCACTGGTCTTCGCATTGAGCGCGATCGCGATCATCTACACCTCGTTTGTCGCGCTGGCGCAGACCGACATGAAGAAACTGATCGCCTATTCGTCGGTCGCGCATATGGGTCTTGTGACGATGGGCCTGTTCGCATTGACCAGCGAGGCGGTGCAGGGCGCGGTGATCCAGATGCTGAGCCACGGTCTCGTCTCGGCCGCGCTGTTCCTGGTCGTCGGGGTCGTCTATGACCGGCTGCACACCCGCGATATCGACCGCTATGGCGGACTGGTCGAGCGCATGCCGGTCTACGCCTTCGTCTTCATGTGCTTCATGCTGGCCTCCATCGGTCTGCCCGGCACCAGCGGGTTTGTCGGCGAGTTCCTGATCCTGCTCGGCACCTTCCGGGTCTCGACGCTCGAATGCTTCCTCGCCGCGACGGCCTTGTTCCTCGGCGCGATGTACATGCTCTATTTGTACCGGCGGGTCATTTTCGGCACGATCACGCGCGATGATCTGCGTCGTCGCACAGGTCAACGCCGCCAACAAGACCGGCCGGCAGGCCGGCGCAGATGCAAGCGATCCCCGCTCCATTTCTGCAGACGCTGGTATCGTGATCCCCGCCAAGGCGGAAACCGGTTCTTCAGCGGTATCGGAAGCGGACAAGCGGCTCCCTGCTGTCGCTGGGGCGGCGGTGCGATAATGCCGATCGTCGCGTTTCCCGGGCTCGCGCCGGCCGTGCCGGAAGTGGTGCTCGTCTGCGCCGCGATGGCGCTGCTGATAATCGGCGTCCTACGCGGCGAAGGATCGAGCAAGCTCGTGTCGTGGCTGTCGGTAGCCGTGCTGATCGCGACCTTGGTTATCGCCGGTCTCCTCGGCGGCGAGCGGCAGATCGGCTTCTACGGCATGTTCATCAACGACGCCTTCGCCGTCTTCATGAAGGCGCTGGTGCTGCTCGGCTCGGCGGTGACAATCATCATGGGGCTCCGCTACAACGAGGAGCACCAGATCGCACGCTTCGAATTTCCGGTCCTGGTGTTGCTCGCCACCGCCGGGATGATGGTGATGATCTCGGCCAATGATCTGATCACCCTCTATCTCGGCCTCGAATTGCAGAGTTTGGCGCTCTACGTCGTCGCGAGCTTCGACCGGGATTCGGTGCGCTCGACCGAGGCCGGGCTCAAATATTTCGTGCTCGGCGCGCTCGCCTCGGGAATGCTGCTCTACGGCGCCTCGCTGATCTACGGCTTCACCGGAACCACGAGCTTCGCCAATATCGCCGGTCTGTTCGGCGGCGGCGCCAAACCCTCCGCCGGGCTGATCATCGGCATGGTGTTTGTCGCGGTCGGCTTGGCGTTCAAGTGCTCCGCCGTGCCGTTTCACATGTGGACGCCCGATGTCTATGAGGGCGCGCCGACGCCGGTGACGGCCTTCTTCTCGGTCGCGCCGAAGATTGCAGCGGTCGCGCTGTTTGTCCGCTTTCTGATCGAGCCGCTGGGCGGGCTCTTGGCCGAATGGCGGCAGATCATCGTTTTTCTGTCGGTTGCCTCGATGATTCTTGGCGCCGTCGCCGCGATCGCGCAAACCAATATCAAGCGGCTCATGGCCTACAGCTCGATCGGCCATGTCGGATATGCGCTGATCGGCCTCGCCGCCGCGACGCCGAACGGCATCCGGGGCGTCCTCGTCTACATGGCGATCTATCTGTTCATGAATATCGGCACCTGGGCCGTCATTCTGTGCATGCGCCAGCGCGGACAGATGCTGGAGGGGATTTCCGATTTGTCAGGGCTCGGCCGCTCGCAGCCCGGGCTCGCGCTTGCGCTCGCGATCTTCATGTTTGCCCTCGCCGGCATCCCGCCGACTGCCGGCTTCTTCTCGAAGCTCTACATCTTTCTCGCCGCGATCGAGGCGAACCTCGTCGGGCTCGCAGTGATCGGCGTTGTGACGAGCGTCGTCGGCGCCTTCTATTACCTGCGCATCGTCAAAGTCATGTATTTCGACGAGCCGGTGGGCGCCTTCGACCGGCCGATCGCTCCCGAGCTCAAATGGGTGCTCGTCGTCACGGCGGTGCTGACGATGTTCTTTATCCTGATGCCCGACCCGGTTGTCGGCGGCGCCGAGGTGGCGGCGAAGTCGCTGTTCCTGCGATGACAAACGGCATGCCCGCGCTCCCCGAGGGCTTTCGGCTGCACCGCTACGAGACGATCGGCAGCACGAATGACGAGGCCCGTCGGCTGGCGCGCGAGGGCGCGCCCGAGGGCACTTTGGTCTGGGCCGATGCGCAGGAAGCCGGGCGGGGGCGGCGCGGCCGCCCATGGCTGTCGCCGCTGGGAAACCTTTACTTGTCACTTGTGCTGCGGCCCGACGCGCCCGCTTCCCGCGCGCCGCAATTGGGCTTTGTGACAGCATTAGCGCTCGCCGACGCGCTGCGCCTGCTCGCCGGAACCGGCTTGGCGCTGAGCTTCAAATGGCCGAATGACGTTCTGGCGGGGCGCGCAAAGCTCGCCGGCATACTGCTCGAATCCGAGATGGCCGCCGGCGGCGGTCTCGATTTCGTTATCGTCGGGGTCGGGGTTAATCTCACCTCAGCGCCCCGCGATCTGGAATATCCTGCGGCCTCGCTTTCGGATCAGGGTTTTCCCGGCATCACGCCGGCATCTCTGCTTGAATCCTTCACGGAGCACTTCGCCCTGTGGCTCGAGTGCTGGCGCGCCGAAGGGTTTGTGCCGGTGCGTGCTGCGTGGCTCAACCGCGCCGGCGGGATCGGCGAAGCGGTCCGGGTCCGGCTCGAAACGCTGACGCTGGAGGGCCGCTTCCTCGATCTCGACCAGGACGGTGCGCTCGTGATCGAGACCGGCGGCGACCGGCGCCGCATCGCCGCCGGCGAAGTTTTTCCGGCCCTCGGCTGAGGAGCGCCCGATGCTGCTCGCGATCAACGCCAACAATACCAACACTGTGTTCGCGATCTGGGACGGCGCCGATCTCAAGGGAAGCTGGCGGACGGCCACCGAAGGCAAGCGCACTGCAGACGAATACGTCGTCTGGCTCGATCACCTGCTCGCGCTCGATGGGTTGTCTCGCGGCGATGTCGATAACGCGGTCATCGCGAGCGTCGTGCCAGAGGTCAATTTCAACCTGCTGACCTTCTGCCGCAAATATTGCAAGACCGAGCCGCTTGTCGTCGGCAACAAGGGCGTCAAGCTCGGCGCAAAGGCGCTCGTCGATCGCCCGGAGGAAGTCGGCGCCGACCGCCTCGTCAATACCGTCGCCGCGCACGACCGCTACAAGGGGCCGCTGATCGTCGTCGATTTCGGCACCGCCACGACGCTCGATGTCGTCGATCGCGACGGCAATTATTGCGGCGGCGTCATTGCCCCGGGGATCAATCTGTCGCTGACCGCGTTGCACATGGCAGCGGCCAAGCTGCCCAGCGTCCGCATCAGCCGCACGGAGCACGTGATCGGCAAGGATACCGAGAGCTGCATGCAGTCCGGCATCTACTGGGGCTATGTCGGGCTCGTCGAGGGGCTGGTCGGCCGCATCAAATCCGAGTTCGGCGCGCCGATGCGCACGATCGCGACCGGCGGGCTGGCACCGCTTTTCGCCGGCGCAACCGACGCGATCGAACACGTCGACCCCGACCTGACCCTGTGGGGACTGCGCCTCATTTTCGAACGCAACGCCAAACGATGAGCCTCTCCTCGCCGCCCTTGCGGGACGGGTTCACCGAGCGCGATCCCGACGCGCTCTTCTTCGTGCCGCTCGGCGGCGCCGGCGAGATCGGCATGAACCTCAACGTTTACGGCTATCGGGGTCAGTGGCTGATCGTCGATTGCGGCGTCACCTTTGGCGAGGAGGAGCATCAGCCTGGGGTCGATGTCATCATGGCCGACCCGAGTTTCATTGTGGAGCGCCGCGACAAGCTGCTCGGCATCGTCGCGACGCACGCGCATGAGGACCATATCGGCGCGATCCCGTATCTGTGGCCGCAGCTGCAATGCCCGGTCTGGGCAACCCCCTTCACCGCCGCCGTGTTGCGGGCAAAGCTCATCGAGAGCGGCCTCGCCGGCCAGGTGCGTGTTACGACCGTGCCGATGTCCGGCCGCTTTCAGATCGGACCGTTCGATCTCGAGCTGATCACGCTGACGCATTCGATCCCCGAGCCGAACGCCGTCGTGATCCGCACCTCTGCCGGCACGGTGTTGCACACCGGCGATTGGAAGCTCGATCCCGAGCCGCTGATCGGCTCGCCGACCGATGAGGACCGATTGCGCCAGGTCGGCGACGAGGGCGTGCTCGCGATCGTCTGCGACTCGACAAACGCGCTGAAGCCCGGCAGCTCCGGCTCGGAAGGCGAATTGCGCCAGTCCTTGACCGACCTGATCGGCCGTTACGACGGGCGAGTCGCCGTCGCTTGTTTTGCCTCGAATGTCGCGCGGCTGCAGACGATCGCCCAGGCCGCGCGCGTCAACGACCGCGACGTCGCCCTGGTCGGGCGCTCGTTATGGCGCATGGACAAGGCGGCGCGCGAGACCGGCTATCTTGCCGATGTGCCGCGGTTCTTGACCGAAGACGAAGCGGGCTACGTGCCGCGCGACAAGATCCTGATGATCTGCACTGGCAGCCAGGGCGAGCCGCGCGCCGCGCTCGCTCGCATCGCTCGTGATGATCACCCCAACATCACGCTCGAACAAGGCGATGTCGTGATCTTTTCGTCGCGTGTCATTCCGGGCAACGAAAAGCCGATCGGGCGGCTGCAGAACGCGCTCGTGCGGCTCGGGGTCGAAGTCGTGACCGAGGCGGATCATTTTGTCCATGTCTCGGGCCACCCGGCGCGCGACGAGCTTGTCCGCATGTATCAGATGATCCGGCCGCGGATCGCGATCCCGGTACATGGGGAGGCACGCCACCTTGCCGCTCATGCTGAGCTGGCGCGCACTTGCCAGGTATACGATGCGCTCGTTATCCAGAATGGTGACATGATTCGGCTCGGCGGCGGTGCCGCCGCGATTGTCGATGAAGTACCGGTCGGCCGCATCGCGCAGGATGGCAAGAGCCTCGTGCCGCTGTCCGGCGGTGTCCTGCAGCAGCGCCGCCGGGCGGGACGGGACGGAAGCGTTGTCGCCTCTCTCGTCGTCGATCGCCGCGGTTGGCTCGCGGCGGCGCCGCAAATCACGCTGATCGGGCTCGCCGAGGCGAATGAGGCGCCCGCGACGCTATTGCGCGACGCGCTGTCCGACGCGATGGAAGGTCTGCCTGCGCCAATGCGGCATGACGATAATGCGGTGCGCGACACGGCGCGTCGGGTGTTACGCCGCGCCCTGAACGAGCGCTTCGGCAAGCGCCCATTGATCGAGATCCAGCTCGTCCGGCTGTGAGCTCGTGATGATCGGGCGGCTCAATCACATCGCAATCGTCGTCCCCGACCTCGATGCCGCAGCGGCAATCTACCGCGATGCGCTCGGCGCGCGCGTGTCGCCGCCGCAACCTTTGCCGGCGCACGGCGTGACGGTTGTTTTTGTGAAACTGCCGAACACGAAGATCGAGTTGCTGCAACCGCTCGGCGCCGATTCGCCGGTTCGCGGCTTTCTCGACAAGAACCCGGGCGGCGGCATGCATCACCTCTGCTACGAGGCGGCGACGGCGAGCCTCGCCTCGGCGCGCACGACAAGCCGGTGCTGTTCCTGCATCCCAAGGATTTCTGCGGCACGCTGATTGAGCTCGAACAGGCGTGACGTTTTAGCCGTCGCATGAACTGGCTGACCGGCATCGTCGTCTATATCCTGGTCTGGTGGGTGACATTGTTCGCGATCTTGCCGCTCTGGGTCAGCCCTTCCGAACCCGGCGAGTTGGGTCACGCCGCCGGCGCGCCGCGCCGCCCGTTGCTCGGGCGGAAATTGGCGCTGACGACAATCCTGGCCGCGATCATCTGGCTTGGCATCTATATCGTCGTCAGCGAGCCGTGGTTCAGCTTTCGCGGTTCCTGACGTGAGCGCCGCCTATTGTCGCGCGGCGCCGAGCCATCCGCTGCACGGCCCTTACCACGATTCCGAATACGGCTTTCCGGCCGATGAGGAATCCGTGCTGTTCGAGCGTCTCGTTCTCGAAATCAATCAGGCCGGACTTTCCTGGCTGACGGTGTTACAGAAGCGCGCCGCGTTTCGCACCGCTTTCGCTAATTACGAAGTTGACCGGGTCGCCGCATTCGGTGATGCGGATGTCGCGCGCCTGCTCGCCGATGCCGGAATCGTTCGCAACCGGCTGAAGGTTGCCGCCATCATCGACAATGCCCGCGTTATCCAGCAGCTGCGGCAATCGCACGGCTCGTTTCATGCGTGGCTGGCGGCGCATCACCCGCTTTCTCTTGAGGAATGGACGCGCCTGTTCCGCCGCACGTTTCGCTTCACCGGCGGCTTGATCGTCCACGAATTCCTGATGAGCCTCGGCTATCTGCCGGGCGCGCACGAGCCGGATTGCCCGGTTTATGCCCGGATCCTCCCGCTCGCGCCGCCGTGGACATGTGTGCCTACCCCAAATTGACCGTGAAACTGACGGTGTAGTGAAATTGACGTTCCAGTCGATGTTGCGCTAGGCTGCTGACGCGACGGTTGGGGCCAAAGGGGAACCTGCCGCTCGTCATCGGGGAGGGGGAATAGTGTCGTTGGCGCGGAAGTACCTTAATGTCGTGTCGTACCTTGTGAGCCCCGGCACTATCGGAATGGCAGTGTTGCTCGGCTCCACCGTGGCTGCGCCCGCCGCTCAGCATCCCGCCACGGCGCAAAATACGGGTGCGCAGGAACAACGCGTCTCGGAACGGCTTGCGGCAATCCGCGAGGCAGTGTCGGCGGTCTCCGGCGCCGAAACCGAGACATCACCGTCCAGCGGCGAGCAGCGCCTGGCGTGGCACAATTGGGGCAATGGCGGAGGCTGGGGCTGGGGCCGGCCTTGGGCCAATTTCAACTTTGGCCAGCCCTGGAACAACTGGAACAACTGGCGGAACGGCTGGCACAATTGGCGCAACGGCTGGGGCAACTGGTAAGCGCGTATCGCCCCGCCCGCCTCAAACGCCGATGCCGCACATTCAGCTGGTGGTGGTCCAGCCGACGCCGTTCTGCAATATCAATTGCCGGTATTGCTATCTGCCGGACCGCAGCAACAACGCGGTCCTCGCAGACGAGACCATCGCCAATCTGTTCTCGCAAGTCTTTGCCTCCGGCTGGTTGCAGCACGGCCTCACCGTCGTCTGGCATGCCGGTGAGCCGATGGTGCTGCCGATCGATTTTTACCGGCGAGCGTTCCGGCTGATCGACAGCCTGAAGCCCGCGGAAACCGAGCTGACGCACGCCTTTCAGACCAACGGCACGCTGATCGATGACGCATGGTGTGCCTTCTTCACCGAAGCCGACGTCAATGTCGGGGTCAGCATCGACGGCCCAAAGCGGCTGCACGACATCAATCGCCGGAGCCGCTCCGGTCATGGCACCTTCGACAAGACAATCGCCGGGATTCGGCGGCTTCGCGAGCGCGGCGTGCCGTTCCATGTGATCTCGGTGCTGTCGGCGGAAAGCCTCGCCGTGCCGCGCGAGATGTTCGATTTCTATGTGTCGGAAGGGATCGACCGCGTCTGCTTCAATGTCGAGGAGAGCGAGGGCGGCCATGTCTCGCGCTCGTTCGGCGAAACCGGCATCGAAGACTCCTATTACAACTTTCTGCGCGAGTTCTGGCGCCTGGCGGCGGCCGCGCCGGGCAAGTTCGGCTTTATCCGCGAGATCGATGACGCAACGCGTTTGGTACTGCGCCCCAAGGAGGCGGTGTTTTTCAATCAGCTGGTCGAGCCGTTCGCGATCACCAGCATGGATTGGGCGGGCAACATCGCGACCTTTTCGCCGGAATTGCTTGGATTGAAGAGCGCTGAGTACGGCGACTTTATCCTTGGCAACATCAATCGCGACAAGCTGACCGACATGGCGGCGGGAGCAGTCCTGCAACGCATGCGCCGGGACATCGATGCCGGCGTCGAATTGTGCCGCGAGCGCTGCGATTATTTTTCGATCTGCGGCGGCGGCGAGCCGGTCAACAAACTGTCGGAGAACGGCAGCTTTGTCAGTACCGAGACAACCTATTGCCGGATGAGCAAGATGCGCGCCACCGATCTCGTTCTCGATCTGATCGAGCTTATGGGAAACCGGGTCGGCGAGCTGGCCGACACGGACATTCGCAATCTCGGTGCCGCGCCACTCGCCACGGACGTAGTAGCGGCAGTGCCGGTAAATTAAGGCGGGCGGTTGCGCCCGTAATGACGGGCTTTCATTCGGAGGGCGGGGCATGAGACAGATCCATCGCATTGTGTTTGCTGGAATCGCGGTCCTGCTGATGCAGGCGATTCCGGCGGCGTCGGTTTTTGCGCAAGGCGCTCAGGGAGCGGACCAGGGCGGTGGCGGCCAGGAGGGCTATGTCGGCGGCGATCAGGGAGCCGCCGGACCGTCGGGCGGCAATCGTCCGTCGCTCGAAATGCCGGTTCTGTACGTGACCGGCGTCGAGGTGCTACGCACCGCGATGGATCCCAAGATTGACATCATCCATGTGACCGGGCTGGTCAGCTCGTTGGGCTGGAGCAATCCGCAGCTCGTGCCGTTCTTTTACGGCAAGCCGGCCGACGATGTGCTTGATCTCCAGTTCATCGCCACCAGCCCGCAGCAATCGCAGAAAGCCGAGGGCTTTGTCCCGATCAATGCGATGTTCACGCTCGAGGCGGGGCATCCATATAAGGGCTTGCGAGTGCGCGCCGGCGCCAACGCCTTGAGCATCAAGCAGCTCCCGGGCAATGCTCACGCGGATATCAAGGGGGATGACTGCAAGCAGTGCATCGGCAAGAAATTCGCCGAGAAGGGCAAATCACCGGCCGGCACCGCGAACGTCGTGCGCGAAGAAGACCTGCCGCACGGCTTTCGCACGATCAGCCCGACGCATGGGGTCGCAGGCATTGTCCATAATCCTAACCGTATCAACTTGATCCTCGACGACAGCAACACGATCGTGATGGCCTTTTGGGAATGAGCTCTTATCCGGAGCGGGAGATTAGCGACGCTGATGGAAGCCGCGCTCTGCCCCAAGCGTTGTCGCCATAACGAGATCAATACGGACAAGAGGAGGATCATGTTGAAATCCGGGATTTTCGCCGCTCTTTTGATCACGGCCGCGCTGAGCGTTCCGCTTCCCGCTCAAGCCAGGCCGATCGTTCCGGGAAGCCAACCGGCGGCCTCGAACATCCTGCCGGTGCAGGGTTATTGGGAGCGCTGCCGCTATCTGCGTGAGCGAATTCGCGAGGCGGAGGAGCGCCTCTATTACGCACAGCCCTGGGAGCGGCCGCGGATCGAGCGGCGGCTCTTTGAGCGCCGAGAGGAGTTTCGCGCCACCTGCCGCCGCGGTGGGTATTAGTGAGGCTGACCGGCTCGTCCGTCCCGGGACCGGACCTGTTTGCCGGACCCGCGCCGCGGTCGTAGAAATGGCCGCGTGACGTCGCGGCAGCAGCACCCGACGCCGACACCGGCGCCAACACCCACGGTCGAGGAGATCGCCCGGGTGCTGGCGCTGCACCCGATCTTCGCGGGCTTCGATGCGCGCGCGCTGCACACCGTCGCCGCGCGTTGCCGCTCCGTCGCTTTCCCGGCTGGCGAGAAGATCATGCAGCAGGGCGAGCATGGCGACTTCGCGCTGGTGATCCTCGACGGCGAGGTCGATGTCTTTGTCGAGATCCCCGCCGGGCTCATCCATATGGCGACGCTCGGGCGCGACCGTATCGTCGGCGAGCTCGGCGGGGTTGCCGATGTGCCGCGCACGGCGACGATCATGGCGCGCACCGATGTCGCGGCGTTGCGTGTCGACCGCGACAACCTGATGAGCCTCGTCGCCGAGCTTCCCTCGATCGCGATCGAGATCATCGGCGAGCTGGGGCAGCGCCTGCACAGCACCAACCAGTCGCTCGCCTTCCTGACCTACGCGGCGAATGCCCTGGCGCGCGGAGAGTACGACGCCGCCATGCTCGCCGAACTGACGCGGCAGTCGGGGGCGCTCGCGACATTCGCGCGCGCTTTTTCCGATATGGCCGCGGAGATCCAGGCGAAGCAGACGCGCCGCGAGGAGATGGAGGCGGCTGCCGCGATCCAGCAATCGATCCTGCCCGGTCCGCTGCCGCTCGGCGCCGCCGAACACCGGATCGACCTGCACGCCGATATGCACCCGGCGCGCGAGATCGGCGGCGATTTCTACGATTATTTTATGCTCGACGAGCGCCGCCTGGTGGTGACGATCGCCGATGTTTCGGGAAAGGGCATCCCAGCCGCGCTCTTTATGGCGGTGTCGCGCACCGTCATGCGCAACGCCCCCGCGGAGACCGATATGGCGCAGCGCATGCGCGACGCCAACCGGCTGCTCGCGACCGGCAACACCGCCTGCATGTTTGTGACGATGTTCTCCGGCGTGCTCGATCTCGAGACCGGCCGGCTGCGCTACTGCAATGCCGGCCACAACTCGCCCTATCTGCTGCGCTCCGGCGGCGGCCGCGACTTGCTGAAACCGACCGGCATCCCGTTTGGCATCGACCCCGACCGCTCTTACACCATCGCCGAAACCGTGCTCGCTTCCGGCGACACGCTGTTCATGTTCACCGACGGCATCACCGAGGCGTTCAACCCGGCCGGAGACATTTTCGGCGAAGCGCGGCTCGAAACAGTCCTCGATCGCGAGGGGGGCATCGGCGCCACCGAGCTCGTCGAGAAGGTTATCGGGGCAACCGCCGAATTCGCCGCCGGCGCCGAACAATCCGACGACATCACCTGTCTCGCGCTGGTCTATCGCGGAGCTATCTGACACCGACGCTGCGCGGCGCGCCGAAATTGTGGAAGCGCTGCATGGATGCTCTGCGTCCTTCGACACGCGCCGCGGCTTCGCCGCAGCGCTGCTCAGGATGAGGATTCGTGGCGGATGGCGTCCACCAAAATACCTCATCCTGAGCGCGACCCCGGACTTGTTCCGGGGGAGCA
>VAZF01000210.1 GCA_005888425.1 Alphaproteobacteria bacterium | reverse complement strand
CGTCACGGAGCTAACAGCGGCGCACAGCCCGGTTTCGCCACACTCTCGTGTTCCGCAATCTCCGGAACGGGTAGGACGCCCAACGATTGCAAGCGGCGGAAACCCCCGGGCGCCAGTCGTTCTCCTGAATGAGACCCACTGATCAGGAGCAGGAGATGACCAGTCGTTTTGCCATCAGCGCGGCCGCGGCAATGTTGCTGTTGGGCACGGCGGGCGCGGCGTTTCCCCAATCGGCCTCGACGGTCGGCACGGGCGCGGGCTCGGCCGGGGCAAGCGGATCGAGCGGCGTCGTCGGAACCGGCGGCAGTGCCGCCGCCGGAGGCACGTCGGCTTCCTCCCTCGGCCTCGGGGCCGAGTCGAACACCCCGAGCGCCTCGTCCTCGAGCCTTGGCACGGGCGGCAGCGCTGCTGCGGTCAACGGGCATGTCATGAGCCATAGCGGCGTGCACGGGAACCAGAACCTCAGCGGCCAGTCGATGGACCAAGCGCATCAGCCCGGCGGCGTGTGGAGCAAGTCGCACACCGTGACCCATGATCGTCGAGGAGAGCTAACGAGCCGGACCAAATCTATGTCGCACGAGCCCGGCGGGCCGCCGGCCAAATCGACCAGCGGCAGCAGCGTCAATCTCGGTCAATAGCGACAAATCCGAGACGCAACGGGCCGGCTCCGCGCCATAGAGCCGGCCCGTTTTTGTCGCGTCGATTCAGTTTGATCGGCTCAAGCTGATCGGCCGAGCGTCTATTTCCTTTCGGCTACTTCTTTTCCGGGCGATAGATCACGCAATCCGAACCGGCCGCGGCCGAAGAGCCGCCGCTGCTCGAGCTGCTGCCGACCGCGACCGAAGAGCTGTTGCTGCCGGGCGATATCGTCACCGACGAACCGCCGCCTGGCGACACCGTCGTGCTGCCGCTGAGGCCGCCGGCGCCGGAGGTTATCGTTGTGCTGTTCGAGCCGTCCTTCGTCGTCACGACGCGGCAGGGCTTGCCGTTGACGATGACGGTGCCGTTCGAGCTCGTGCCGACCGCGACGCTGTCGGCAAGCGCCGGCGCGGTCATGGCCGCGAAAGCGAGCACGAGCGGAAAAATCTGGCTGCGGATGCGCATGACGCAATCCTCCTAACGGGTGAAGGCCTACTGGGGTAAACGCCGCTTATGCAGGGTGTGCGCCTTCGATGTGCGACGCATTCGTGAGCTTTGTTTGTCATTGCCCGGCGGCATTGCTCGCGCCGGACGCGCCGCCGCCTGGCAAGCCGCCGCCGATTGTGCTGCCGCCGACGCCATAGGCGGCTCCGCCGGTCGTGGCGCTGCCATAGCCGGTCGGGGCGCCGCCAAGCATCGCGCCAGAGCCGCTTGCAGCGCCGCCGGACGTAGCGGAGCCGTATCCCGTCGGCATGCCGGCGACCGTGCTGCCGGCGGTTCCGGCGCCGCCGCCGCTCTGCGACGCACCGATGCTGCCGGTTCCGCCGATCGTCGCGCCGCCGATGCCGTAGCTGCTGCCGCCCAACGTCCCTGCGTTGCCGTAACCGGAGGCGCGGCCACCGGTGCCGAGGCTCATGCTGTTGATGCCGACACTCGCGCTCGGACCGGTCCCGAGCGCGCTGCCGCTGCTGCCATAGCCGCCAAACCCCGATGTTCCGCCGCTCAGACCGCCAGCACCGCCGACACCCGTCCCGCCGGCCCCGCCGCTTGCGGCAGCGCCGCCGCTGCTGACGCCTCCAGCCCCACCGCCGCCACCGATCACGGAGCCGCCGCCAAACCCGAAATTCGACCCGGTCTGGGCCCATGCCGCCAATGGGGTCGCCGCCAGAAGAGCAGTCAGCAGGATCTTGCCGAATAAGCTGCCGCGCATCGAATTTTCCTTAAACAGCCGGTTGGTTTGACCGATCAACGCCGGTCGTCGCGACTTTTCGCCCGGTCGGGACGGAAGCGCGCAAGCACGGGCGGCTTTCAGCGATTGCGGGATATCGCCGCGGGCCTCTGCCTGTCTTGTCGCGCCGTCGTTTCCCGGACACACTGCCCGGCCCCCTGATTGGCCGGCCCCCTGATTGGCCGGCCCCCTGATTGGAACGACGCCTCATGCGAAACCAGCCGCGTCCGCATACCGGCCGCCATTTCCTACAGATCCCTGGACCGACCAATGTGCCCGATCGGGTCCTGCATGCGATCGCCATTGCGACGATCGATCATCGCGGCCCGGAGTTCGGCGAGCTCGGCAAGGAGATCGTCGCCGGCATGCGGCGGGTGTTCCGGACCGAAGGGACGGTTGTCATCTATCCCTCCTCCGGCACCGGCGCCTGGGAGGCGGCGCTCGTCAACACGCTGTCGCCGGGCGACCGGGTGCTGATGTTCGAGACCGGCCATTTCGCGACCCTGTGGCGGCAGATGGCGACAAAGCTCGGGCTCGATATCGAGTTTGTGCCGGGCGATTGGCGGCATGGCGTCGATCCGGCGCAAGTCGCCGAGAAGCTCGCCGCGGATCGCGAGCACCGGGTCAAGGCGGTCTGCGTCGTGCACAACGAGACCTCGACCGGGGTTACGACCCGCATCCCCGAGGTACGCGCGGCGATCAATGACGCGAAGCATCCGGCATTGTTCATGGTCGACACGATCTCCTCGCTCGCCTCGATCGATTACCGGCATGACGAATGGGGCGTCGACGTCACTGTCGCCGGCTCGCAGAAAGGGCTGATGCTGCCGCCGGGGCTCGGGTTCAACGCGGTGTCGGATAAGGCGCTCGCCGCCTCGAAGAGCGCAAAGCTGACGCGCTCCTATTGGGATTGGCAGGCGATGCAGGAAACCGGAAAGACCGGTTTCTTTCCGTACACGCCGGCGACCAACCTGCTCTACGGCCTGCGCGAGGCGCTCGAAATGCTGCTCGACGAGGAGGGGCTCGAAGCTGTCTTCGCGCGTCATGCCCGGCATGGCGAAGCGACGCGGCGTGCCGTCAACGGCTGGGGCCTCGACGTGTTGTGCGCCGAGCCGCGCGAATACTCAAACTCGCTGACCGCGGTGCTGGTGCCCGACGGGTATGACGCCGACCGGGTACGCGACATCATTCTCGATGGCTTCGACATGTCGCTCGGCACCGGGCTCGGCAAGATGAAGGGCAAGATCTTCCGCATCGGTCATCTCGGGCATTTCAACGATCTGATGCTGTGCGGGACGCTGTGCGGCGTCGAGATGGGGCTGCACCGCGCCGGCATCCCGCATCGCGGCGGCGGCGTCTCGGCGGCGCTGGAATATCTCGGCGCCGTGGACGCGGCATAATCCGGCGAAAACTGGAGGAATTGTGATGAGCCCGGAACAGATCGAAACGGCGGCCGCGGCGCTCGCCACGGCGCGGCAGGGTCAGCCAATCTCCAGACTGCCTGAGACGGCGCGGCCGCAATCGGAAGCGGAGTGCTACGCCATTCAGGACGCGGTGCTGCGCCGGCTCCGCGAAAATGTCGGCGGATACAAGGTCGGGTTCTCTCCGGAAGGCGGGATCTTCTGCGCGCCGATCTATGCATCGAAGGTGCATGCCAGCCCGGCACGGCTGCCGGCGCGCGACTTTCATCTGATCGGCATCGAGTGCGAGATCGGGTTTCGTGTCAACCAGGCGCTGCCCGCGCGCGCGACGCCCTACAGCCGCGACGAGGTGCTGGCCGTGGCGTCGCTGCATCCGACAATCGAGGTCGTCGATTCACGCTATCAGGATTTCCGCTCGCTCGACCGCTTGCAGGTGCTGGCCGACAATTTTTCCAACGGCGCGCTGGTTTATGGCGCGGCGGCAACGGGTTGGCAGGGCATGGATCTGGTGCATCCGCCGATTGCCGTGACCGCCGACGGCAAGCCGTTCGCGGACTGCACCGGTTTGCGCGCCGGCGACCCAATCGGTCTCTTTGTCGAACTGGTGAACTTTGTCGCAAGCAAGCGCGGCGGCGTTTCGGCCGGCGCCTTCGTCACGACCGGCACGCATACCGGAATGGTGTTTACCGAGCCGGGGGTGACGATCCGGGCGGCGTACGGTCCGCTCGGCCGCGTCGAGGTGTCGTTCCCGCCTTAGGGTGCCGTGCAGCGGGCCGCGCCGCCCGAGCTGAGACGGCGCCCGCTGAGCACAATGAATTCGGCCGGATGCGCGGAGGAGGCGGTTTTCACGATCGTATAGGCGGCGCTTTCATGGGTGTGGCGGAACACCGAAAAGAGCGCCTGTCCGTCGCGATGGTCGATCGCATAATCACGCCAGACGCCGCGTGCGACATTGCGGCTGTAGAGCCCGAGGAGCTGGTTCAGCTCGGAGCGCGTGAAGTACAGGGTGCGGCGCCCGCCTCGATAATCCCTGAGTGGCAGGACCGTCGCCTTGTTGCCGATCATCGCCCGGATTCATCCATCGCTGCTGGCGTAATTTTGACCATTTCCGCCCGGGCGTCCAGCCGTCTTACCGGCCCGCGCCGTCTGCCTTCTGCGCCAAGGCCTGCGACCGGTTGCCGCCGCCTCGCACCCGCCGACAGCGCGGTTTGCGTCGCTCCAGCCGAGCGGATATGGTGGCCGCGCGGTAATCAAACCGGTTCGGGGCGTGTGTGAGCGACATCTTTCGTGAAATTGACGAGGAGCTGCGCCGCGAAAATCTCCTCAAGCTCTGGTCGCGCTACGGGAAATACGTCATCGCCGTTGTCGTGCTCGTCCTGGTTGTGGCCGGGGCGATCGCGGCCTGGCGCAGTCACGAAGCTTCCGAACGGCGGGCCCAATCCGGGCGCTATTCGGCGGCCCTGGCGTTGGTACGCGAGGGCAAGACCGCTGATGCCTCGCGGCTGTTCGCAACGCTGGCTCAGGAGGGCGGCGGCTACGGCCTCTTGGCCTCCTTCGCGGAAGCCGAGATGGTCGCCAAGAACGGCGACCGGAAAGCGGCGATCGCCGCTTATGACCGGTTGGCGGCCTCGTCCGGCATCGACCGCGAGTTCCGCGATCTGGCAGTGCTGCTGTCGGTCACGCATGGGTTACCCGACGATGATCCGAAGGTTGCGACCGAACGCCTGCAGCGATTGACCGAGAACGGCAATCCGTGGCGCGCCAGCGCGCTCGAATTGACCGCCGCGGCAAAGCTGAAAGCGGGCGACCGCAACGGCGCGCTCGAAATCTACAAATCCCTGGCCGACGATCTGTCCGCGCCGCAACGGCTGCGGGCGCGAGCCGCCGAGATGGCGGCTGCTCTGGCTACGTAGCCGCCGCTCTGTCCGCCATTTCCCTGCAATGAACCGACGCGACTTCGCTGCGCTGCTGCTGTCGCTGACGCCCGCCGGCTGCGACTGGTTTAGCGACAAGAAACAGCCGCTCCCGGGTGAGCGGATCTCGGTGCTTGGTCTCGATACGACGTTCGATCCCGATCCACAGCTCGCCAGCATGCCGGTGACATTGCCGCCGCCGGCCGTCAATGCCGAATGGCCTGAGCCCGGCGGAAACCCGGCGCATTCGATGCTGCATCCGGCTTTACCGGACCGGATCGCGCGGGCTTGGGAGACCGGCATCGGCGAGGGCGCCTCGCGCCGTACTCGCGTCCTCTCGCAACCCGTAATCGCCCGCGGCCGGGTTTTCGCGATGGATGGTGGCGTGCAGGTCAGCGCGCTCGACGCCGGCACCGGCAGCCGGATCTGGCAGGTCGATCTCAAACCCGAGGGGATGCGCGGCAGCGCCTTCGGCGGCGGGCCGGCCTTCTGGAATGACCGTCTCTACGTCTCGACCGGCTATGCGCAGGTGCTGGCGCTCGATCCGGCCGACGGCAAGATCATCTGGCGTCAAAACGTCACGGCGCCGGTACACAGCGCGCCGACCGTCGCGGAGGGCCGCGTCTTCGCCGTGACGATCGAGAACGAGCTCAACGCGCTGTCGACGGATGACGGGCGGAAGCTGTGGTCGCATAACGGCATCCCCGAGCCGGCAGGGTTGCTTGGCGGCGCCAGCCCGGCGGTTGAAGGCGAGGTCGTGATCCCGGCCTACACCTCGGGCGAGATCTTTGCGTTGCGGGTGGAGAACGGCCGCTCCGTGTGGTCGGACAGCCTCGCGTCGACGCGCAGCGTCAATGCGATCTCGGGGCTTGCCGATATTCGCGGCCGGCCCGTCATCGACCATGGCCGGGTATTTGCCGTCAGCCATAGCGGCCGCATGGCCGCGATCGATCTGCGCAGCGGCGAGCGGGTCTGGGAGCAGGAAATCGCGAGCAGTCACAGCCCCTGGGTCGCCGGCGAGTTTGTCTTTGTGCTGGCGAACGACAACACGCTTGTCTGCCTCACGCGCAAGGACGGCAAGATCCGCTGGGTGCATCAGCTCAGGCGTTACGAGGACGAGAAGGCGAAATCGGATCCGATCCGCTGGGCCGGCCCGGTGCTCGGAGGAAACCGGCTGATCGCCCTCTCCTCCCTCGGCGAATTGGTGTCGGTCACGCCGGATGGCGGGCAGCGGGTCGGCGGGCAGTCGCTGTCGGGCAGCGCTTTTCTCGGGCCGGTCATCGCCGAGAACGCACTTTACTTGCTGACCGACGACGCAAATCTCTCCGCCTATCGATAATTCGCGGCGCGGAGCCAATCCAGAATGAGCGTCACGGTCGCGATCATCGGGCGGCCGAATGTCGGCAAATCGACCCTGTTCAACCGGCTCGCCGGGCGCCCTCTGGCGCTGGTCGATGACACGCCGGGGGTCACCCGCGACCGCCGCGAAGGCGAGGGCCGGATCGCCGACCTCAGATTTCACATGATCGATACCGCCGGGCTCGAGGAAGCCGCCCCGGAAACCTTGGGCGGCCGCATGCGGGCGCAGACCGAAAGCGCGCTCGCCGAGGCCGATGTTGCGCTGTTCATCATTGACGCACGCGCCGGGTTGACGCCGCTCGACCGAGATTTCGCGCGCTGGCTGCGGCGCGGCGGTAAGCCGGTCATCCTCGTCGCGAACAAGGCGGAGGGCCGGCAAGCAATCGCTCAGACCGACGAAGCCTATGCGCTCGGCCTCGGCGATCCGGTATCGCTTTCGGCACAGCATGGCGAGGGGCTCGCCGAGCTCTACGAACGATTGCAGCCCTATATCGCCGAAGCGGACGAAGCGGAGACGCCGGCGGAGCTCGCGGAAGAAAAGCCGCTGCAGCTCGCAATCGTCGGGCGCCCGAATGTCGGAAAATCGACACTGGTAAACCGCTTCCTCGGCGAGGACCGCATGCTGACGGGACCCGAGCCGGGGATCACCCGCGACGCCATCGCGATCGATTGGCGTTGGCGCGATCGCGCCATCCGGCTCGTCGATACCGCCGGGCTGCGCCGACGGTCGCGCGTAGAAGACCGGCTGGAGCGCCTGTCGAGCGCCGATACGCGGCGCGCCGTCGGGTTTGCCGGGACGGTCATCCTGGTGCTCGACGCGCTGCAGCCGCTCGAGCGCCAGGATCTGACGATCGCCAACATGGTGGCGGAGGAGGGGCGGGCCTTGGTGCTGGCCCTGAACAAATGGGACGCGGTCACCGAGCGCGAAGCCGTTCTGAAGCGGATGCGCGAGCGTCTGGAGACGGCACTGCCGCAATTGCAGGGTGTGCCGCTTGTACCGGTCTCGGGGCTGACCGGTCGTGGGCTGGATGCGCTGATGCAGGCGGTGTTCGCGGCCGATGCCGTGTGGAACCGACGCGTGCCGACCCCGGCGCTCAACCGTTGGCTTGCGAGGATCCAGGAGCGCCACCCGCCGCCGCTGGTCGGCGCTCGCCGGCTGCGGTTGCGCTACATGACGCAGGTCAATACCCGGCCGCCGAGCTTTGCGCTGTTTGCGTCAAGGCCGGGAGAGCTCCCGGAATCCTATCGCCGTTATCTCGTCAACGCGCTGCGGCAGGATTTTGATCTGCCCGGAACGCCGATCCGCGTGATGCTGCGTAAGGGCGACAATCCTTACGCCGGGGATTGAAGCGACGCCTCGACGTCGCGGGACATGGGATGCCCGTTGTTGCAGACACGCCATTCCGGCAGGTGAACGCTTGCGACGGTGCCCTCGCCGGGCTTGCTGTCGAGCTCAATCGTGCCGCCATGCAGTTCGATCAATCGCTTCGTCAGCGGTAGCCCGAGCCCCACCCCGTCATGCTTGCGCGTCATGCTGTTGCTGATCTGTCCGAAAGGCGCCAAGGCGATCGGAATCTGGTCGGGCGACATCCCGATGCCGGTGTCCGCGACGCGGAAGGTGATGCCATGAGTTGCCCGGTGCTCGACACTCAGGTGAACCTTTCCGCCTGCCGCGGTAAATTTGACCGCATTGGAGAGCAGGTTGACGAGGATCTGGGTCAGCTTCGCGGGATCCGCGACGACCGGTGGGAGCCCGTCTTCCATCTTGCTGACGAACTCAATGTCGGCGCGGCGCGCCATGTCTTCGACGATCTTCGAGCCGAGCTCGACGACGTCCTCAATCGCGACGCGCTCTTCCGCCAACATCATGCGGTCGGCATCGGCCTTTGACACATCGAGGATGTCGGTGATGATCGCCAGCAGGTGACGGCCGCTGTCGCCGATGATGTTGGCATACTCGGCATATTTCTCGTCGAGCGGACCAAACATGCGGTCGCTCATCATGCCGGAAAAACCGATGATCGCATTGAGCGGCGTCCGCAATTCGTGACTCATGTTGGCGAGGAACTCGGACTTGGCCCGGTTGGCGGCTTCCGCTGCCTCCTTTGCGGCGATCAAGTGTTCCTGGTTCCGGCGGATCTCCTCGAAAGCGCGGCTGGCGCGCAGGATGTACCGGATGCGGTGGTTGAGGACGAGCCAGTTCACTGGCTTTGGGATGAAATCTGTCGCGCCCGCATCGTAAGCGCGGGCAATCGACGGCACGTCGTCGAGGCTTGTCGCGACGACAATCGGGGTATACGCCGATTCCGGTCGGGAGCGCAGGATCCGGCAGAGCTCATAACCGTCCATGCGCGGCATGACGAGGTCGACGAGCAGCAGGTCGGGCCGCTGCTCCTCGTAGAGCCGGCAACCTTCCTCACTGTCGGCCGCTTCGAAAACCGTGAAGCCGTCGGTTTTCAACGTCGCCCGCATCAGCGAGCGCACGACGGGATCGTCGTCGACGACGAGGATCGAGCCGGGCATCTCGGTCTTGTCCATCCGCAGCTCCAGCGCTCTGGAACGCAACGCTTGGATCGCCCCAGGGCGAGCCATGCGCCGGCCGGATATTGTTGACAGGGTTAGTGAATTTAGCGCTAACGCGCTCTCGGACGGCAGGATGCCGTTATCGCGCGCCAGGGCCTCGATCTCTTCACAGCATTGTGACACGTGCCGGGCTCCAAGAGCGGCGGCGCTGGACTTCAGGCTGTGCGCCGCGCGCCAGACCGAGTCCGGGTCGGAGTCGCGGCTTTTGCTTCGCATCGTCGCGAGGAGAGGGCCGGAAATGGCGGCAAACTGCGACACCACCTGGCCGAGCATCGAGGAACCATCGTCATCCGAAATTCGTCGGATTCTGTCAACGGCAACCATGTCGAGCTTTGGGGCGTGGAATGATGGGGAGGGTTGCGATTTTTCGGGCGCGCTATTGTCGCTCGGAGCGGTCGACACTCCGGTGATGGGCGTCAGCCAGCGTCCGAGCATGTCGGCGATCTGCATTTCGTCGTAGGGTTTGACGAGGAAGTCGTCCATGCCCGCGTCGAGGCAGCGCTCGCGGACTTCGGCGAGGGCGTGAGCCGTCAATGCAACAATGGGCGTATGCGAGTGCTCCGAATGATGGTCGCGCCGCATGACCCGCTCGATATCGCGAATGCGCCGGGTTGCATCGAAGCCGTCCATGATCGGCATCTCGCAATCCATCAGAATAAGATCGAAACTCTGTTCCGCAAACAGTTGGACCGCGGCCCGCCCGTTGGAGGCTGTGACCGCGGAACAGCCCATCTGCTTCAGGATGCCGCTCGCGACGTCCTGGTTGACCGCATTGTCCTCGACGACGAGAACGCGGGCGTCGAACTTAACCCGGGGTGCGGCTCCGCTCTTGCGGATATAAAACGAAGCGATCCCGTTCTCGCGCGAGCCGGAGGCGATCGATGCCAGGCAGTCGAACAATACCGAAGGCCTTGCAGGCTTTGTCAGCAGCGCAAACGCGCCGAGGTTTTCCAGGCTGTTGTCGGCAACCGAGCCGTCGAGCCCCATCAGCAGAATCACTTCGGGCCGGCTTTCCTGCTGCTCGATCCTGACCTTGCGCGCGAGCTGTACGCCTTCGCACGCCAACCCTTTCACATCGATGATGACGACATCGAACGGCATCTCCGTGGCTTTGGCCTGGGCTAATGCGGCCTCCGCCTGGGATGCCGATGCACAGATCAAGCTGTCGATGCGCCAACTGGTGAAATAGCGCGACATCACCTCCGCGCTGACCGCATTCGCATCCACCGTCAGAATCCGCAGCGGACGGTCGATCGCGCGCCGCGGCGCTGTCGCGGCGAGCCCGCTGTCGCAGCGCTCGAGACGCGTCGTGAACCAGAAGCGCGATCCCCGCCCGAGCTCGCTCTCGACGTCGATCTCGCCGCCCATCAGCGCGACGAGCTCTTTCACAATCGATAGACCGAGGCCGGTGCCGCCCTGGGAGCGGGTCATCGAGCGGTCGATCTGATGGAAAGACTCGAAGATCCGCGCGCGCTCATCCGGATCGATGCCGATGCCGGTGTCCTTCACCGAACATAGCAGCGTCGCGAATTCCGGCGTGCTGCCGGCGAACGAGACCTCGACCAGGATCTCGCCGCGCTCGGTGAATTTGATCGCGTTGCCGACGAGGTTGATCAGCACCTGCCGTAACCGGGCGGGATCGCCGACCAGCCGGTGCGGCACGTCCTCTGCAACAAAATAGATGAATTCGATGCCCTTGCTCGTGCAGCGCTCGCCGAATAGGTCAGTGACTTCCGCGATCAGCTCGCGCGGATCGAAGTCCACTTTTGCCAGCTCGAAATGCCCGGCCTCGATCTTCGACAGGTCGAGAATGTCGTTGATGATGCCGAGCAGCGCCTGGCCCGATCCGACGAGGTTGTTGACGAGCTGGCGCTGGCGGTCGTTGAGCGGTGTCGTCGCGAGCAGGTTGGCGGTGCCGACGACGCCGTTCATCGGCGTGCGGATCTCGTGGCTCATCGTCGCGAGGAATTGCGATTTGGCGCGGTTGGCTGCTTCGGCCTGCTGGCGCGCCTTGATCAGTTCCTGTTCGGTGCGCTTGCGCTCGGCGATCTCGGCGGCGAGGCTCTGCGCCAGCTCAACCTGGCGTCCGGCAAAAGTCGCGACGAGCGCGACGACCATGATCAGCACGACAAAGATCGTGATCAGCGCCGCCAGGAACATCGGCGAGGTCGCCATATTCCCGAGCGGCGCATCTGCCGACGGGAAGAAGATCGAGGCCTGCATCGCCGTGTAATGCATGCCGGCGACCGCGAACCCCATGAAGGGCGCGGCGAGCGCGGTCGCGGCGATGCGCGACGGAACCGAGCCGTGAAAGCGGAAGCGGATACCGAGCGAGATGAAGGCAAGGCCGACCGCGACAACAATCGATACAGCGACGAGTCCCGGGTCGTAACGCAGCAATGCCTCGGGCTCCATTGCCGCCATTCCCGAGTAATGCATGAGGCCGATCGCGGCGCCCATCAGCACGCCGCCGACGGCCAGCCGCTTAAAGCCTGGGTCGGTGCGCTGGCTGATGACATGCAGTGCCACGCCGCTCGCGAGGATGCCCGGGATCATCGACAGCACGGTTCCGACCGGGGCGTAGGTCACGCCGCAGGGCAAGGAGAAGGCGAGCATGCCGATGAAGTGCATGCTCCAAATGCCGCCACCCATGGCCAGCGCCCCGGCGCTCGCCCAGGCCCAGCGGGCGCCGCGCGAGTTCGAGGCGACGATGCGTCCGGAAATCGACAGAGCGACAAACGCGGCGAGCGTCGCGACAACAATCGACAGCGCGACGAGGCCGACGTCGTAGGCACCGGTATGCGCCGTCGTCGGATCAATCTGGTCGTAAACCGGGAGGAAGCGCCAATCGAGATAAAGCATGCGCGGCCCGCGCTGTCGAACCAGCCGCAATGCTCACAACTATTCGTAAATACTTGCTAAACGAGCGGAATATGCGGTTCGACGTGATCAATCGAGCGGCGGCAGCCGGGGATGGCGCAGGGTATGCGGCAGGATGCCCCGGAGCCGAGGATCCTCGAACCGCAGCGGCCGCCGCGCATAAACCGTAAAGCCGGCCTGTTGATAATAACCGAGTGCCCGCGGGTGGTCGAAGGTGCGGGTATGCACCCACAGCCGATCGATCGGGCGCGTCCAGGCGCGGTCGATCGCGGCCTGCAGCAGGAAAGGGCCGAGCTTACGGCCGATGAATTGCGGGATCAGACCGAAATAGGCCAGCTCCGTCTCACGCGGGTCGGCAGCGTCCAACTCGAAATAGCCGGCC
>VAZF01000209.1 GCA_005888425.1 Alphaproteobacteria bacterium | reverse complement strand
GTTGAAAGCGGCATAGCCGCGCCGCGCAAGCGGCACAGGGCGATTAAGCCGCCCTATTCAAGCGCGAGGATGCGTTCGGCGGCGTCGGCGATGGCGCGCCAGGTCTGCGCCGAGAGTGCGTTCCCCGCGCGTTCGGTAGCCTCCGCGAGCCGCAGCAACAGCGCTACACTTTCCCGGCCGTGCAGGCTGACATATTCCCACGCCGTTTCCTCGATAAAGCTGTCGTCTACGAAACCTTCGTCTTCCATGTTCCGCCTACGGGAATGGGGCGCGGCGCCGATTTAGGCGCGTGAGCCGCGTCGCGGCGAGCCAGTGCATGCGTGACAATGCCGGCGACGATCAACAGACCGCCGAGCGCGCGGCCGGGGGTTATTTCTTCGCCGAGCACGAGGGTGCCGATAACGACGACCGTGACGAGCTCGGCATTGGCGAGGATCGCAAACCCGGTCGCGCCGAGCTTTGGCACGCTGTAGGAGAACAGGGTCATCGTGAGCGCGCCGGGCCCGAGCGCGATCAACACGATGAGTACCCAGCTCGCCGGATGGGCCGGCATGTCGAGGCCGAGAAACAGCGCTATAGCGCTGAACGTGATCGCCATGCCGAGAAACAGCCCGCCGGCGCCGATCAGCGGCGGGTAATGGCGCAGCAGGCGGGAATTGATCGCGAGATAGAGCGAATAGATCAAGGGCGACGGGATTGCCCACAACAGGCCGCGCGGATCGATCATGCCGCCGCGCAGCCCCGGCAATGTGATCAATGCCGCGCCGCCGAGGATCATCGCGATGCACAATACGGCCACCGGCCGGACCGGCTGCTTCACGATGAGCCGGTCGAGCGCGAGGGTGACGGCCGGGTAGGTGTAAAACAGCAGGACCGCGATGCTGGTCTCCAGGGTCTTCAGGCTCTCCCAGAAGCACAGGGTCTGCGCGGCGCCGAGGGTCGCTCCCAGCAAAACGATTCGCCAGCCGCCGCCACGCAATATCCGGCGCAAATCGAGCTGCATGAAGAGCGCCGCTGCGGCAAGCGCCACGATCGCGAGATCGTAGCGCCAGAACAGCATCGAGGGCGCGCTGAGCCCGTCGGCGTAAAGCCGCCGCGCCAACAACGGCATGAACCCGACCATCGTGCTGCCGGAGAGCGCGGCGACCGCCGCTGGCCAGGTCGAGGCGGAGCGGCCGATCAATGCGACATCGCGCGATCGAGCGCGCGCTGCCATTGCCCGCTGGCGAACGCGGCGGCAAGCCACTCGTCGATATAGGCCTTCATCGCCGGGTCCCGCGCGAACATGTAGGCCTTCTCCAGCCGGGTGAACGGCGCCGCGACTGGCACCGCGCACAATTCGGGATGCAGCCGCGCCTGATGGTCGGCTTCGAGCCCGTCGGTGATCATGACGTCGGCGCGATCGGCGACCAGCTCGTCAAAGACGCTGGCATTGTCGTGGTGGATGATCACCGTCGCCTGCCTGAAATGGCCGCGGACAAAGGCCTCGTTGGCCGAGCCCGGGTTGGCGATGAGCCGCACCCCAGGCTGATCGATCGCGGCAAAGTTGGTGAAGCGATTGCGGTACTCGCGGCGCGCCAGGGGGCGCTTGCCGTCGACAAAGGTCGGAACCGAAAAAAACGCCTTCTCAGCGCGCGGCGCCGTGACGGTGACGCCGCCCATCGCGATGTCGAACCGGTCGGCGAGGAAGTGGTCGAGCAGATCGATCCACACGGAGGGCACGAACTCGATGTCGATGCCGAGCCGTTCTGCGAGGTCGTGGGCCATGTCGATATCGGCGCCGATATACGAGCCATCTGGGCGCAAGAGGGTGAACGGCGTGTAGTCACCGGTCGTCCCGACGCGCAGCACGCCGGATGCTTGAATGCGCCGCAATATGGGCGAACTGCTCGCAACGTTGGACATCAACCCTCATCTGCCTCCCGGTTCTGGGCGAATCGTCCATGAGCGCTGCGCTTCTGACAAGGCCGATCTGCCCGGGCTGCGTTGTTCGCGGGCACGCGCCGCCCTAAAGTGCCCATTCTTCGGGCAGCCGAGCGGAGCAGAGGCGCGTGGACCAGACGATCGCCGATGAGACCCTTCCGGCGGTTGTCGTGCCACGGCGCGGCTGGATTCTGATCGCGGCGCTGATCGCGACCTTTATCCCGGCGGTCGAGAGCAGCATTGTCGCAACCGCCTTGCCGACCATCGTCGGCACTCTCGACGGCTTCGATCTGTTCAGCTGGGTGTTCGCGGTGCCGCTGTTGACGATGGCGGCGACGATCCCGGTCTACGGCCGGCTCGCCGACATCTATGGTCGCAAGCGCGTCTTCTTTGTCGGGACGACGATCTTTCTCGTCGGCACGGTGCTGTGCGGCTTTGCCCGCTCGACCGAGATGCTGATCCTCTACCGGGCGATCCAGGGCTTCGGCTCCGGCGCGATCCAGCCGATCGCGATGACGGTTATCGGCGATGTCTACACGCCGACCGAGCGGGCGCGGGTGCAGGGCTGGACCTCGGCGGTGTTCGGCCTCGCAGCGGTTGTCGGGCCGGCGCTTGGCGCCTTCCTCGTGCAGCACGTGCACTGGTCCCTCGTCTTCTGGATCAATCTGCCGATCGGGCTTCTCGCGATCGCGATGTTCGCGATCCTCTTGCCCGAAACCGCGCCGCGCCGCCGGCACAGCCTGGATTATCTCGGCGGTGTCTTGCTGATGATCGGTGTCGGCGCGCTGATGCTGGCCTTGGTGCAGGCGCGCACGCTGGGCATCGCGCAGGTCCTCGCGCTGGCGGCGCTCGGGATCGTCAGCCTCGTCGCCCTGTTCGCGCATGAGCGCCGGACGCCCGAGCCGATGCTTCCCTTGGCGATGTGGCGCCGCCGCGTCGTGGCCTTGTGCAACGCCGCCGGGTTTGGCGCCTCGGCGGCGATGATGGCGGTTTCGGCGCTGTTGCCGATATTTGTACAGGGTGTCATGGGGCGCAGCCCGGCGGTCGCCGGCATCGTCATCAGCGCGCAATCGGTCAGCTGGATGTTTGCCGCCTTTGCGGCGGGCCGCTTGATGATCCGCACCTCCTATCGGCTGACCGCGGCGATCGGCGGCACCGCCCTCGTCATCGGCGCGGCGATGCTGATCCTGCTCGGGCCGGAAACCGATCCGTTCTGGCCGGCTGCGGCGGGTTTTGTCATGGGAATCGGCATGGGGTTCTGCAATACGACATTCATCGTCGCGATCCAGACGAGCGTCGGCTGGCACGAGCGCGGCATCGGCACCGGCTCGCAGATGTTCATGCGCATGCTTGGGATGTCGGTCGGCGCCGCGATCTTCGGCGCGATCGTCAATGACGGCGTCGATCGCCGGCTGCCGGGCACGGGCGGGTTGGTCAACCGCATGCTAGACCCCACGACGCGCGACCAGCTCGGCGCCGATATGTTGGCGCGGCTCGGCGATGCGGTCGGGCTCGCTGCGCATGACGCTTTTGTCGCCGCTTTTGTCATCGCGCTGCTGACGCTGGCGGCGACATTGTGCCTGCCGGCGCGGCTCAACCCGACCCGTTCGCCGGTCTGACAATCAGGGGGGCGTCAGAGCGGCTTTGTAGGCCTTGACGGCGGCGGCAAAACCCATGACGAGCGCGTCGGCGGTCAGTTCATGGCCGATCGAGGCTTCGGCGAGAAACGGCATCGCGGCGACAAGCGGCGGCAGATTGTCGAGGTTGAGGTCATGCCCGGCATTGACGACGAGACCGCGCTCATGGGCGCGCGCCGCCGTCGCCGCGCAGGCCTCCAATTCCTTCCTGCTGTCGCCGGCGCGGAACGCCGCGGCATAGGTGCCGGTGTAGATCTCGATGCCGTTGGCGCCGCTGCCGGGGACCCGCTCGATGACTGACGGATCGGGATCGACAAACAGGATGACACGGCAGCCGAGCCGCTTCAGTTCGGCGACCGCCTGGTTGACCAGCGGGACGTCGCGATTGTCGAGCTTCCAGCCCTCTTCAGAGGTAAAGGCGCCAGGCGGGTCGGGCACCAGCGTGCATTGCTCGGGCCTGACCTCGCGCACGATGTCGAGGAGCCGGTCGTCGGGGTAGCCCTCGATATTGAGTTCGCATTGCGGGCGCCAGGGCTGCATCAGACTGGCGAGCGCGGGCACATCGGAGCGGCGGATATGGCGCTCGTCGGGCCGCGGATGGACGGTCAACCCGTCGGCGCCGGCCTCATGCGCGATGCCCGCGAATGTCAGTACATCGGGCACGCCGGTGTGCCGCGAATTGCGCAACAGCGCGATCTTGTTGAGGTTGACGCTGAGCCGAGCCATGGCCGGCATCCTTAGATGATGGGCTTCGCTGACGCTCAGCCCATCCTACACTGTCCCGGATTATCGTAGGATGGGCTGAGCAAGGCGAAGCCCATCAAGGGAGGAGATGCCATGGCGGTCGTGTTGGGCACGGAGGGGTATCGGTACGAGGTTGCCGATGGCTGGGCGAAATTGCCGCCCGGCTACGAATTCAACGCCGATGTCGCAGCGGTCGGCGTCGACAAGCACGACAATGTCTATGCCTTTAATCGCGGCAAGCATCCGATGTGCGTCTTCGACCGCGACGGCAATCTGCTGCGCAGCTGGGGCGAGGGCGTCTTCGTGCGGCCGCACGGCGTGTTCATGGCGCCGGATGAGACGGTCTGGCTGACCGATGATGGCGACCACACGGTCCGCCAATGCACCCTGGACGGCAAGGTGTTGCAGACCTTCGGCATTCCGGGCAAGCCGGCGCCCTATATGAGCGGCGAGCCGTTCCATCGCTGCACCCATACCGCCTTCTCGCCGCAGGGCGATCTCTACATCTCGGACGGCTACGGCAATTCGCGGGTCCATAAATTCAGCCCGAACGGCAAGCTCCTGTTCTCCTGGGGCGAGCCCGGCACCGATCCCGGCCAGTTCAATATCCCGCACAACATCTGCTGTGACGCCGATGGCTGGGTCTACGTCGCCGACCGGGAAAATCATCGGGTGCAGGTGTTCGACGGCAACGGCAAATACGAATCGCAATGGGTCAACATGCACCGGCCGTCGGGGCTGTACATGGAGCCGCGCAATGCCGAATTGCGGGCCGCGCGTCAGTATCTACAGCCATGACGGCGAATTGCTGTGCCGGCTCGGGCATGCGCATGCCGGGCTCGAAGCGGGGCAATTCATCTCGCCGCACGGGCTCACGGTCGATAGCCGCGGCGACATCTATGTCGGCGAAGTTTCCTTCACCAATTGGGGCCGCCGCGTCCGCGCCAAGGGCGAGGAGATCCCGCCCGGCCTGCGCAGCCTGCAAAAGCTCGTGAAGGTTGGTTGACTTCTACGATGCTGGATCGCGGCATTGCGTCCTTCGAGGCTTCGCTTCGCGAAGCGCCTCAGGATGACGGATTTTATTTGATGCCATCGCCAAAACCCCGTCATCCTGAGG
>VAZF01000208.1 GCA_005888425.1 Alphaproteobacteria bacterium | reverse complement strand
CGTGGATGATCGCCAATGGCGGGCTGAACCTGGTCACCGCCGACGGCAAGCTCCACACGGACGATCCGGCGGTGAAGCAGGCCTGCGTCAAGGCGCTCGTCAGCCTGGCCACCCCGTTCAAGCAGGGCTACGTCCCGCCGGGCTGCGTCAACTGGAACGATGCCGACGACAACAACGCGTTCCACTCGAAACTGATGGTCATGGATTTCGACGGTACGATCTCGACCGAGGTCGCGCTGCTGTCGATGGGCCGGAAGGACGATTTCGAGGATGTGTTGACCCACGGCCTGCCGCTCAGCAATGACGGTAAGGAATTGCCCAGCCAGGTTGCGCTGTTCGGGCCGGTCATTCCGAAGGGCGCGAAGAACGTCGAGGTCGCCAAGGAGTTCGTCAAATACATGATCCAGCCGAAGGTGCTGAACGAGTACCTGAAGGGTGGGCTCGGCCGCTGGGCCCTGCCGATCCCGGAGATGGTCAAGAGCGATCCGTTCTGGCTCAAAGACGATCCGCATCGCTCGGCCTATATCGAGCAGTCGGTCATCAAGCCGACTGTCCCGATTTACGAGGCCTACAACCCGGCGATCGCGCAGGTCGGCTCGGAGCACGTGTTCATGACCGCGATCTTCGATTACCTGAATAACGGCATCGCGCCGGAACCCGCCATCGATAAAGCGTTCAAACGGGCGGAAGAAATCTTCGCCAAATACCCCATCCAGCAGGCTTGAGAGACCAACATGACAGTATCGGCTATCGAGCTCCGCCAACCGCCCATCCGGCGGCAATCGCTCTGGCGCTACTGGCGCGGCGGACTGCAAGGCTCCGAGTTCACCTGGGCGGTCGCGTTCGTCGTGCCGTATATCGCGGTGTTTCTGGGCTTCGTCATCTACCCCGCGTTCTACGGGTTGTGGATGGGCAGCAATCCGGCCCTGTACGTGGAAGTGTTCTCCGACCCGATCTACCTGAATACGGTCGTCAACACGCTCATCTTTCTGGCGTTCGGGGTAAACGTAAAGCTGTTCCTCGCGCTCCTGCTGTCGGGCTTTTTTATGCGCCCGGGCTGGTGGACGAAGGCGCTCTTGCTGGTCTTCGTATTGCCCTGGGCGATACCGGCCCTGCCGACCTTCATCTCGATCCATTGGATGCTGAACGGCGAATGGGGCCTGATTAACAATTTCCTGTGGATCGTGTTCGGCGTCGACGGACCGTCCTGGCTCAATTCACGGTGGTTCGCGCTCGGCTCGGCCGTGTTCTCGCATGTCTGGAAATGGACGCCGTTCTGGACCGTCATCCTGCTCGCCGGCCGGATGTCGATCCCGCAGGAGATCTATGACGCCGCCAAAGTCGACGGCGCGACCGGGCTGAAGCGGTTCCTCTATGTTACGTTCCCGCTGCTCGCGAACCTCTATCTGGTGCTAACGCTGCTGGCGACGATCTTCCTGCTCGGCGATTTCAACTCGGTCTATTTCGTGACCGGCGGCGGGCCGGCCAACTCGACGCATCTGCTCGCGACGCTCGGCGTCGTGCGCGATATGCTGGAGCTCGGCAAGCCGCAGCTCGGGGTGGCGGTGGTCATGTCGGCATTGCCCCTCTTGATCCCGCTGGTCATCATTCTGATGCGCAAATTGCGCACGGCGGAGGTGCAGCTGTGACAACGGCAACTCTGGAAACCCGCCGGCCCGCGGCCAACACCGCTGTCCCGGCGGCGCACTCGGCGGAGCGGATGCGGCGCATCGCCCGCCGCTGGCGCTATCTGACAAATGCCGGCGCGGCCCTGATCAGCGCCCTCATCCTGGTTTGGACGCTGACGCCGATCTACAACATCATTATGGTCTCGCTCGAGTCCGAGGGTGATGTGTCGGTGACGCATATCTTCCCGCCGCAGCCTTCGGTAGAGAGCTTCTGGGTCGTGATCACCGAAGGCCATTGGTATCTGGAAGCCTTCTGGCACCAGTTCGGCAACAGCGTGTTTCTGGCCGCGATGGTGACGCTATTGACGCTGGCGATCGGCTCGTTGACGAGCTTTTCGGTCGGGCGCATGCGGATCCGCAACGGCTGGATCATCACGAACGCGGCGCTGATGACTTACGTCATCCCGGCATCGTTCCTGTCCATCCCGTTCTATCTGATCATGAACCACTACGGGCTGCAGAATAACCCGTGGTCGGTCATCGCGGTGCTGGTGACCTTCGCGACGCCTTACGCGATCTTCATCTTCCAGGAATACGGCCGCAGCATCCCGATCGAACTCGACGAGTCGGCGCGCATCGACGGCGCCTCGCCGCTGCAGATCTACTTCCGCATCTATCTGCCGCTGATGGCGCCCGCTCTCGTCGCGGTCGGCACCTATGCGCTGCTCTTGGCATGGAACGAGTACCTCTACCAGTTCCTGCTGCTGTCGAACGACCAGAGCATGACCGTGGCGGTGGCGCTCGGGAAATTCCTCAACAGCGACGTCGCGCCGTGGAACTACATGATGGCAACCGCCATCATCTACGCCTTGCCGCCGCTCGCGACCTATTACGCGTTCCGGCACCGCATGAGCGGCGGTCTGACGATGGGCGGCGTCAAGGGCTAGAGCGTCGGCGCAAACGCGCTAACAAACAGGGCCCGGGCGCACCCCCCTAAGCCCATTCTGTGCCGATCGCGGCTGCACGTGCTCCGGCCAGACTCTGGTGCGTCGCGGTGGCGGTAGGAACCGGCAAGGCGGGGCTCGCGCGGACTCTCGCCGCCATGCTCGTGCTGTTGCCGGCTATGGCCGCCGCGCAGACCGCATCCGACGCGGCGCCCGCGCCGGCGATTACGTTGCCGGCAGTCGAGGTGATCGCGCCGAGCCCGCTGGCCGGCATCGGCATCGATCGCGACAAGGTGCCGGGAACCGCCCGATCGTTGGGCGCCGAAGATTTCGCGCGCACCGCCTCTCCTTATGTGACGGATACGCTGTTCCAGCGGATCCCCGACATCTCGCTCTCCGACCCCAACGGCAACAGCGCCGTGCAGGAGTTGAGCTATCGCGGGTTTGCCGCATCGCCGCTGCAGGGCACCCCGCAGGGGCTCGCTGTCTATATGAGCGGGATCCGGCTGAACGAGGCGTTCGGCGATACGGTCAACTGGGACCTGATCCCAACCAACGCGATCGACCGCGCCGATGTGTGGACCAACAATCCGGTGTTCGGCTTGAATGCGCTCGGCGGCGCGGTCAGCCTGCAAATGAAGAACGGCTTCACATTCGATGGCTTTGAAGCCGAGATGCAGGGGGGCTCCTTCGGACGGCGGAGCGGCGCTGCCGAATACGGGGTTCAGCTTGGCGATTACTCCGGGTATCTCGCGGCGCAGACGGTGCACGACAGCGGCTGGCGCTTTAAATCGCCGACCAATCTTGCGCGGGTGTTTGGCGATATCGGGTGGCGCAGCGCGGGGAGCGAGCTGCACCTGATCGCGATGGCGGCCTCGACCTCGGTCGGAGCCTCGGCGGCGACCCCGGTCCAGCTGCTCGAACGGGACGATCGGGCGGTCTACACAACGCCGCAGACGACCCGCAACCGCGCTGCCCTTATCGGGCTTAATGGGACACAGTCATTAACCGACACCTGGTCGCTGCAGGGAAATCTCTATATCCGCGGTTTCCAGCAGCACCATGAGGACGGCAATCTCGCGGACACGGAACGCTGCAGCAACAGCGCCAGCCCGCAGTTCCGCGACCATTTATGCCTGCAGGACGACGGATTCCCGCGGCCGAACCCGGTGACGACCGCGTTCCGCGACCAATTCGCCATTCTCGATCAGAACAACAACCCGATCCCGTGCCCGCCCGGCAGCGGCAACAGCTGCGGTACGACGCCTTACGGCACGATCGACCGAACCGCGACCCGCGCGACGACGGTCGGCGGGTCGCTGCAAGCGACCAACACCGGGCAGGTGTTCGAGCACGGCAATCACCTCGTCGTGGGCGGCAGCATCGACCGCAGCACGGTTGGCTTTGTGGCCGACAGCACGCTCGGTTTCGTCAACCCCGACCTGACCACGACAATTAACCCCGCCATTCCCGGGAATGGCGCGATCATTCACACGCTCAGCGGCATCGGATACGCGCCGCTCAGCATCGATACGCGCAACACCTATTACGGAGCCTATGCGCTCGACACCTTCGACCTTGCCGCGGGTGTCGCCGCGACCGCCGGCGCGCGTCTCAACCTGGCTGATATCACCATTCAGGACCGGCTCGGGACCAGTCCCGATCTCAACGGCAAGCACAGCTATGCGCGGCTCAATCCCGTGGCCGGGTTGACTTACAAATTCGCTGCCGGTTTGACCGCCTATGCCGGCTATTCGGAAGCAAACCGGGCGCCGACACCGCTCGAGCTCGCCTGCTCGAACAAGGCAAAGCCATGCCTTCTCGAAAATTTCCTGGTTGCCGATCCATCATTGAAGCAGGTCGTTGCGCGGACCTATGAGACGGGCGTGCGGGGAAATATGCCCATCCCCGGAGGGCGGCTCGAAGGCAAGGCCGGGCTGTTTCGCATCGACAGCACCGACGATATCGTCAATCTCGCGAGCCTCATCGCCGGGCGCGGCTTTTTCCAGAATGTTCCCGGCACGCGTCGTCAGGGGCTGGAAACGAGCCTTCAGTACCAGTCCGACCAGTGGACCGCTTATGCCGGCTACAGCCTGATCGACGCGACATACCAGTTCACCGGCGATCTCCCCTCGCCGAACAACCCATTGGCGGATGCGAATGGTAATGTGCAGGTGGTTCCGGGAAAGAGCATTCCCGGGATCCCGCTGCACCAGGCCAAGTTCGGGTTCGACTTTATGCCGACGCCGCAATGGAAGCTCGGCGCTGATGCCGTCGCGGTCGGCAGCCGGTTTTTCTTCGGCGACGACGCCAACCAGAACAAGAAGTTGCCGGGCTATCGGCTCCTGAACCTGCACACCTCCTATCAAGTGACCAAGGAGGTGCAGGTCTTTCTGTTGCTGAACACCGCGTTCGACCGGCGCTATGCGCTGTTCGGCACGTTTTTCGATCCGCGGGCCTCGGCCAATGTCGGCTTGCCGATCATCCTCACCGATCACCGCA
>VAZF01000377.1 GCA_005888425.1 Alphaproteobacteria bacterium | reverse complement strand
CGGTCGATCTGACCGTTAGCGGCAACAATGTGCAGGTACCCATCGGTGTTGCCGTAGCCGTGCTCTCGGGGGCGACTGGCGTCCTTCAGCACCTTTAGCTCACTGATCCGACATAGCACCTGTGCCGGTTCAGACCGGCACAGGTGCACCTTCGACTTTTTCTTCCAGAGGTGTGGGGATGGCGTTGGGGCGCTCTCTCTTCCGTCAGGAAGCGATCGAGTTTCAGCGCGGGCAGCGCGAATTCGGCGAGATCGCGCTATTGCAGCCGGTATCGACAAAGCTGCTGGCTTGGCTGCTTGCCGCGGTCGTGACGATCGCGATCGTGTTTCTCTGCTTCGCGCAGTTCTCGCGCAAGCAGACCGTGTCCGGCTTTTTGACACCAGCGGCAGGCACGCTGAAGGTGTTCCCGGATCGCGAGGGGGTGGTCACCAATCTCTACGTCAAAGAAGGCCAGCAGGTAAAAGCCGGCGATCCGCTCTTCACGGTCGGCACGCCGCAGATCGCCGCCGACGGCGAGGACGTCAACGCTGCAAAATTGGCATTCCTTAAGCAACAGAAGGAGGCGCTCGGCCATCAGATTTCCGCGGAGCAGCAAAGCGCCGCAGCGGAACGCGAGCGCCTCAACACACTCATCACCGGGACCCAATCCGCGATTGCCGATTTGCGTGGGCAGATCGAGCTGCAAGGCCAACGCGTCCAGCTTGCCGAAGGTCTTGTTGCGGCCGCGAAGGACCTTCTCGCAAAAGGCTATATGTCCGCGGTCGAGAGCAAGCGCCGCGAAGATTTGCTGCTTGAGCAGAAGCAAAATATCGCGAACCTCCGCCGCCAGTTGACCGACAACCAGAACAAGCTGGCCGAAGCGCAGTCCTCCTTAAAGCAGCTGCCGACAGCGACATCTCGGAAGATCCAGCCGCTGCGCGATCAAATCTCCGAGGTTCAACAGCGGGCAGCGGAGAGCAAAGGCCGCAGCTCCTACGTCGTCCGCGCGCCGGCGGACGGCCGCATCTCAATGAGCCAGGTCAGCCTGGGCCAAACCGTTCAGCCGCAGCGGTTGCAAATGGAAATCGTCCCCGACGGAACTCCCTTGCGGGCGGAGCTGCTGATCCCGACGCGTGCCGCGGGATTTGTCCATGTCGGGGAGGAAGTACGGTTTCAGTATGACGCTTTTCCGTACCAGAATTTCGGCACCTACACCGGCCGCATCGTCGAGCTGTCGCACACCGTGCTCACCAAAACGGATGCGGCCGGACCGGTCGTGCCTGAGGAGCCGGTGTACAAGGCAATCGCCGCGCTCGATCGTGACGATGTCGATGCGAACGGCCGTAAGGCGGTGCTGCAGTCCGGGATGCTCCTCAAAGCCGAAATCATTCTCGACAGGCGATCCTTGGCCGACTGGATCCTCGATCCGCTGCTTCATAAGAGAATGTGACCGTGCAGCAGGAATACTTGAACTTCCGCGGGCGGGCCCGACTGCCGGTGATGCTGCAGACGGAGGCCGCCGAGTGCGGGATCGCCTGCCTTGCAATGATTGCCTCCTATTTCGGGCACCGCATCGATCTCGATACCCTGCGGCGGCGTCATCCCGTCTCGCTGAAGGGCATGACCCTCAGAGCCCTCATCGAGACAGCGCGTCATCTGGAGCTGGCCTGCCGGCCGCTGCGCATCGAGCTCGCGCATCTCGGTCAGCTGCGGATGCCGGCGATCCTGCACTGGGACATGAACCATTTCGTGGTCCTGAAATCCGCGTCTCGGCGGGGTTTGGTGATCCATGATCCGGCAACCGGAGAAACGCGCCTGTCCTTCGAGGAGGCATCGAAGCACCTGTCGGGCGTTGCTGTCGAATTGTGGCCGCTGGCCGGGTTCGAGGAAGGACGAGAGAACCCGACTGCCCCTATCGGCCTTCTTCGGGCGGGTACGCGGCACCGCGCATGCGCTGGCGCAGATCTTTGCGCTCTCCGTCATCCTCGAAATCGGCATCATCGCGGCGCCCTTTTACATGCAGCTCGCGCTCGACCAGGTGATTGCCAGCGGCGATGTCGATCTTCTCGTTGTGCTCGCCTTCGGCTTTGGGTTGGTGACGGCGCTTACCGTCGCCGGCAAGACGATACGGTCACTGACGAGCCTCAATCTTCAGAACACGTTGCATTTCGCGATGGCGAGCCGCCTGTTTCACCATCTGGTCCGGCTGCCGCTCGCTTATTTCGAAAAACGCCACATCGGCGACATCCTGTCTCGTTTCATTTCGCTCGAACCGATCCGGAATGTCGTCGCCGAAGGCCTCATCACCGCGATCATCGATGGGCTGATGGGGATCGCGACACTGACGGTGGTGTTCTTGTACAGCCCGGTGCTCGGCGGCGTGATAGTCGCCGCCTTCCTGCTCTACCTGATCTTGCGATTGGCGCTGTACCGGCAATTCCGCGAGCGCAGCGAAACCGTGATCCGCAGCAAGGCGCAGGAAAATTCGGCGCTGATCGAGACGCTGCGGGCAATCCAGAGCCTAAAGCTCTTCAACCGCGAAACCGAGCGGGAAAGCCAATGGCTGAACCGCTATGCCAGTGTCATCAATGCCGCGGTCCGTATCGGCCGCACAAAGATATTGTTCACGACGCTCAACGAAGCGATCTTCGGGCTCGAAAACATCGTGACTGTCTACCTCGCCGTGCGCATGGCGCTGAGCGGCCAGCTCACGATCGGCATGATCTTCGCCATCATGGCCTATAAGCAAAGCTTCATGTCGAAAGCGGTGTCGCTGGTCGAGACGGCGATCGATTTCCGCATACTCGAACTGCATGTCGAGCGCCTGTCCGACATTGCGCTGAGCGCGCCGGAGCCCGGGCATGACCGCCCCATCGGATACGCCAGACCCGTCGTGGGGCGCATCGAATTGCGCAATGTGTGGTTCCGCTACGCTGAGACGGAGCCGTTTGTGCTCGAAGAGATAAACCTCATCGTCGCAGCCGGCCGCTTTGTCACGATCCGCGGCCCGTCGGGCGGCGGCAAGACGACGCTCGTCAAGATCATGCTCGGGCTGTTGGAGCCAACCGGAGACTAGTTCCTCATTGACGGGGTTCCGCTGGCGACGGTCGGTGCGCGCGCCTATCGGGAAAACGTCGGCGCGGTCATGCAGGAGGATCAGCTGCTGTCGGGCTCGATCGCCGACAACATCTGCTTTTTCGACGCGATCTATGACCAGAGCCGGATGCTCGAATGCGCCCAGATCGCCGGGATTCACGACGAGATCATGGCGATGCCGATGACCTATAACAGCCTGATCGGCGATATGGGGAGCTCGCTGTCGGGCGGGCAAAAGCAGCGCGTGTTGCTTGCCCGCGCCCTCTATCGACAGCCGAAATTGCTGTTCCTCGATGAAGGCACCGCCCATCTCGATGTTCCGAGGGAGGCGGAGATCAACGCAAATCTGCGGCGTCTCGGCATGACGCTGATCAGTGTCGCACACCGGCCCGGCGCCGCATCCGGCGCCGATTACAGCTTCCATGTCGCCAGGACCTGCGAGGCCATCGAGCCGAGAAAAGCCCCCGAAGAAATCGTCCCGACGAGAGATCGCGACCCGAGCCCCGCGATCGAACCGAACCCCGCGCTCGGTGCTGAACCGGCCTTCGCGGCGGGATAAAAAAAGCCCTCTCCCGATGAACGGGAGAGGGCTCTTCTTTTTAATGAACGGCGGCGCTGCCGGGGTTGCCGCCGCCGCCGGCCAATGCGAAGCCGATCGGCGGGCGCTCCGGCGCTTTGAAGCCTTGCGGCCGGTCGTCCTAGACGACGACGCCGTCCAGCGCGAGGCGGCCATCGCGCGGCCGGGACTGCGGCCGCCAATAGACATAATCAGGTAAGCGCCGCTTGATCAGCAGCATCGGCTTTCCTAATCATTACCGTTACCTTTCTTCCCTATTCGCACCAAGGTGCCCGGATCATGCCCGCTGCGACTGATCAATTTGACCTCGACATTATTGGTGTAATTGAAGGCACTGACAAATCATCAGCATTTTCCCATTCGTGGGATTATCTACGCGATTACCAGCGGTTGTTCGAACCTTGGAAGGACGAGCCGATAAATCTGATCGAGATCGGCGTCCGAGGCGGATCTTCGCTAAAGGTCTGGGAGGCTTACTTCACGCGCGCTACGATTGTCGGCATCGACATTCATCCCGGATGCGCCCGTTTTGCCAACGAGCGGACGGTCATCGAGATCGGTTCGCAGGATGACCCCGAGTTGTTGCACAGAGTTCTTGCCCAGTACCCGCCGACCATATTCATCGATGACGGTTCGCACCTTGGGCATCACGTCATCTACACCTTTGAACATGCGTTTCCTGCATTGCGTCCAGGCGGATTGTATATTGCCGAGGATCTTGCGTTCCATATGGCGCCAGACGCCGACAGATGGAAGGGCGAAAGCGAGATCCGCGCCTCGGACTACTTTTTAGAATTGGCGAAATTGCGCCTCGGGCGTCGCTTCGATTTCATCCCGAAATGGGGAACTCGGCGCTATCTGTGCGATCAAATCGTCGAGGTCGTTTTTCTCGGCGGCGCGGCGGTAATCAGGAAACGGCACGCGCCCGACGTGGCCGCGGCGATCCGAATCGGCGGCGAGTATTTGCGTTCGCACGGCGCAGCGGCGGCCGGTCATTCCCGCCTGGCGGAATACATTATGCGCCACGGTGGATCACTCGAAGAGGCCGAGCAGCACGCTCGCCGTGCCATCGAACTCGGCGGTGAGAAGCCAGATTCCATTCTTGTGTTGGCGGACGTGTTTGTCCGGCGAAAACGGCAGAATGATGCGCTCACGCTGTTAGAACGGGCGTGCAAAGCGCATCCTGACCGCCTCGATCTGTGGCGCAGCCGAGCTGCTATCGAAGGCGAACTAGGCCGGCCCATGGATGCGGCGGCGGCCTTGAAACACGCGGTGTCGCTTCGGCCGAATGATCCCCACATCCATCTCGACCTCAGTTCTGCCCTGCAGCGTGCCGGCAACCTTGAGGAAGCGCTTGCAGTGGCGAAGGCCGCGATGATGGTCGCCGGAGGTTCCCCGCTCGCCGAGCATTGTATGCGCCACATCGAGCAGCTCAAGGCGCAGCTCGAGTAAAAACGGCCCCGGTAATCATCAACGATTGCAGCGGTCCCGGGTGCCCGTCACAACGAGCACCCAGCCGATGGCAATCAGTGGACTGCGGCGCTGCCCGGCGTGCTGCCGCCCGCGGGCGCCAATGCGAAGCCGATCGGCGGGCGCTCCGGCGCTTTGAAGCCTTGCGGCCGGTCGTCCTCGACGATGACGTCGTCCAGCGCGAGGCGGCCATCGAGGACCGACAGCGTCAGCACGCCGTGTTCGCCTTCCTCACCGGCATGGTCGAGCAGTCGCTCGGCGATCGGATCCTCGACGAGGCCCTGGATCGTCCGTTTCAGGGGCCGCGCGCCAAACGCCGGGTCCCAG
>VAZF01000376.1 GCA_005888425.1 Alphaproteobacteria bacterium | reverse complement strand
GCGCGGTGATCGAAGGGCAAGCGGCGGTCGGCGTTCTGCCGATACCGGCCGAGGACGATAGCGACCCGTGGTGGCGCCACCTGCTGTCGGCCGACGACAATGCGCCGCATGTGATCGCCCGCTTGCCATTCGGGGCGCGCGGCAACGCACGCTCGGACGGCGCCGATGCGCTGGCAATCGGCCGCGGCAGCGAGCAGCCGACCGGACAGGACCGCACGCTCTTCGCCGCCGAATACGCGCCCGATATCAGCCGCGGCCGCATCGTCTCGACCTTGTCGGAGCTGGGCCTGGCCTGCACGTCTCTCACCTCCTCCGAGCATGCCGACGGCGCGCACACGCTGATCGAGATCGACGGCTTTGTTGCGGCGGACGATCCGCGGCTCGACGGTTTCCGCGCGCAGCTCGGCAAGGCTCTTCATCGCGTGCTGCGCCTGGGCAGTTATGCCGTGCCCTTGCCGGCGGCGGTCTTCGCCGCAGTGAATACCAGCAGCCGCGCCGCGGCGCCGGCCGAAGCGATCGCCGCGGCAAAGGCTTGATCCGATGGCGCGCGCGGCCTCTCCCGTGCCCGGACCGGGCATCCTCGACATCGCGCCCTATGTCGGCGGCGAGTCGAAGGCCGCGGGTGTCGAGCGGCCGATCCGCCTGGCGTCGAACGAGAGCGCGCTTGGGCCGAGCCCGAAAGCGATCGCCGCCTACAAAGCGCTTGCCGGCGAGATCCACCGCTATCCCGACGGCGGCGCCGCGGAACTGCGCGCGGCGCTCGGCCGGCATCACGGGCTCGACCCGGAGCGCATCGTCTGCGGCTCCGGTTCCGACGAGCTGATCGGGCTGTTGCAGCGTGCCTATGCCGGGCCGGGCACGGAGGTGCTGTATAGCCGCCACGGGTTCCTCATGTATTCGATCGGCGCGCTGGCGGTCGGCGCGACGCCGGTCGCGGTGCCGGAACGCGATTTGACGGCGGATGTAGACGCGATCTTGGCTCACGTTAACGAGCGCACCCGCCTCGTCTTTATCGCCAACCCGAACAACCCGACCGGCACCTATCTCTCGGCCGAGGAGATGGCGCGCTTGCATGCCGGGTTGCCGCCGCATGTCGTGCTGGCGATCGATGCGGCCTATGCCGAGTTCGTCAACCGCAACGACTACGAACCCGGTGTGTCGCTGGTGAACCGGGCATCGAACGTCGTGATGCTGCGCACCTTCTCGAAGATCTACGCACTGGCGGGGCTGCGGCTCGGCTGGGCCTATTGCCCGCCCGAGATCGCCGATGTGCTGAACCGCATCCGCGGCCCGTTCAATGTCAGCGCGCCGGCGCTCGCGGCTGGGCTCGCGGCCATTGAGGACGTCGCCGCGCTGGCGCGCGCCCGCGCCCATAACGACGAGTGGCTGCCGTGGCTCAGCGAGCGGCTCACGACGATCGGTCTCGAATTGACGCCGAGCGTCGGCAATTTCGTGCTGGCGCGCTTTCCGAAGGAGCCGCGGAAGAACGCCGATGCCGCTTTCGCCTTTCTGCAGAAGCGCGGCATCCTCGTCCGGCAGATGGGCGGCTACGGCCTTCCGGAGTGCCTGCGCATCACGATCGGCACCGGCGAGGAGATGGAGGGTGTCGCCGCTGCCTTGACCGAATTCATGGCCGCTCGATGAGCGATAAACTGTTTGAGCGCGTCGCGCTGATCGGCATCGGCCTGATCGGCTCCTCGCTGGCACGGGTCATCCGCCGCGACATGCCCGAGACGCGCATCATTGCCTGTGCGCGCCGCGCCGAGACGCTCGACACGGTTCGGCGCCTCAACCTCGCCGACGAGACGACCGACGATCCCGCTGCCGCCGCGGACGGCGCCGACCTTGTCGTGCTCGCGACGCCGCTCTCGGCGTATCGCGAAGTCGCGATGCGTGTCGCGCCGAGTTTGCGCCAAGGCGCCATCGTCACCGATGTCGGCTCGGTCAAAGAGCAGGTCGTCAAAGACATAAAGCCGCTCATTCCGGAGGGGGTGCATTTTGTGCCCGGCCACCCCGTCGCCGGCACGGAGCATTCCGGCCCCGAGTCGGGCTTCCCCGAATTGTTCCACGACCGGTGGTGCATCCTGACGCCGACACCCGATACCGCGCCCGAGGCGGTGGAGAAGGTGACGCGCCTCTGGCAAGGCGCCGGCATGCGCGTGACGCAAATGGCGGCCGACCATCACGACAAGGTGCTGGCGGTGACCTCGCATTTGCCGCATCTGATCGCCTATACGATCGTCGGCACAGCGACCGATCTCGCCGACGATCTCAAATCCGAAGTCATCGCGTTTTCCGCCGGCGGCTTTCGCGATTTCACGCGCATCGCCGCCTCCGATCCGATCATGTGGCGCGACATCTTTCTCGCCAATCGCGAGGCGGTGCTCGAA
>VAZF01000375.1 GCA_005888425.1 Alphaproteobacteria bacterium | reverse complement strand
TGCCGGAGCTGGCGGGCGATCTCCACGACTATTTCCCGCCGGCCCTGCGCGATCGCTTTGCGAAGCAGATCGCCGCCCACCCGCTACGGCGCGAGATCACCGCGACCGTCATTACAAACGACCTCATCAACCGCGCCGGCATCACGTTCGTTCACGACATGCGGGCGCGTACCGGCAAAGGGCCGGCTGAGATCGCTCGCGCCTATCGCATCGTGCGCGAAGCCTTCGAGCTGCGCGCTGCCTGGACCAATATCGAGGCGCTCGACAATCGCGTCCCGGCGCGCCTGCAATCGGAGATGCTGCTCGATATTGCCGGCCTCGTCGAGCACGCCACCGCCTGGCTGCTGCTGCATAACCGGCTTGATCTCGCCCACGATATCGAGCGGCTTCGACCGAATATCCGGGAGCTCGCCGGGCTGTTACCGGCGGTGCTGCCGGCGACCGACCGCGTAATCGCCGAACAACGCGCCGCGCGGCTCGTCGGAGAGAAGGTCCCGCAGCGGCTTGCCGCCGCTATAGGTGGCACGCCATTTCTCGCCGCGGCTTTGGAAATTGCCGATCTCATGGAGGGGACGTTGCAGCCGCTCGACCGCGCTGCGCGCACCTACTACGCGTCGGGTGCGCGTTTCGCGCTTGGCGAGATGCGCAGCGCGGCGCGGCGTCTCCCGGCCGAAACGGCGTGGCAGCGTCAGGCCGTGGAGACGGTCACGGACGAGCTGTTCACATTGCAGGCCGAGATCGCCTACTCGGCGCTGCACGCCTCGCTTGACGCCGCCGACCCGCTCGCCGCTTGGACGAAAGAGCGCGCCACGGCCCTCGCGCCTGCCGAAGCGATCGCCGCCGAACTGCGCGCCGGCGCGACGCCCGATCTGGCGATGCTCGTTGTTGCCAGCCGTCAACTGCGCCAGGCGCTCGGCTAACCCGCCTCAGGTCATCATCTCTTCCAGCGTCGCAAGCGTGTCGGCTTCGCGATACGGCTTGTCCCATCGGATGCGGTGTACTCGCGGGAAACGCATCGCCACCCCGGATTTGTGACGGCTGGAGCGGTGCACGCTGTCGAACGCAATTTCGAGCACGAGGCCAGGTGCGACCTCGCGCACCGGCCCATAGCGGTTGACCGTGTTGTCGCGCACCCATTTGTCGAGCCGGCGCAACTCCTCGTCGGTAAAGCCGGAATAGGCTTTGCCCACCGGTACGAGCTTGTCGCCGGCCCAGGCGCCGAATGTGTAATCGGAATAGAAGGATGAGCGTTTGCCGTTGCCGCGCTGCGCATACATCAGCACCGTGTCGATCGTCAGCGCGCCGCGCTTCCATTTGAACCACGGGCCTTTGGGCCGGCCGGCGAGGTAGGGCGAGTCGGCGAGTTTCAGCATGATCCCTTCGATGCCGCGCTCGCGCGCTCCGGCGCGCAATTGCTTCAGCTCCTCCCAATCGGCGAACCGTATCATCGGCGACAGATCGAGGTTCGGGCGCGGCATACCGTGCGACGCTTCGAGCCGGCGGCGCCGTTCGCGAAGGGGCAGCGGGCGGAGATCCTCGGCGCCTTCGCGCAGGATGTCGTAGAGCCGCACACCGGCGGGATAGTCGCGCAGCATCTTCTGGTCCGGCGATTTGCGATTGAGGCGCTGCTGGAGCTGATTGAACGGCGCGACCTCGCCGCCACGCATGACCAAGAGCTCGCCGTCGAGCGTCACATCATCGGGCATCGCCGCGACGATATTGGGAAACGCGCCGCCGATATCGTCGCCCGAACGCGAATAGAGACGCCTCTGACCGCCGCGCGAGACAAGCTGCACACGGATCCCGTCCCATTTCCATTCCGCTAGATAGTCCTTGGGATCGAGCGTCCCGAGATCACCCTCTTCGAGCGGCTGCGCCAGCATTAAGGGGCAGAAGGTCGGCAGCTCGGCGATGTCGGGCGGTGGGGCGCTCCCTTCGAGCCAAGCAAACAGCTCCGGATATGGTGGCGCGAGACCGTGCCAAATCTCTTCGATGGAGTTGAGCTCCATGCCACTCCATTCGGCGAGCGCGGTCTTGGCGAGCCGCGCCGAGACGCCGATCCGCAGCGCGCCCGTTACCAGCTTCAGCAATGCCCAGCGGCCGGTTGCATCGAGCGCATCGAGCCACGGCGCGAGATGCGCCCCGACATCCGCACGGCTCGCGCCCTGCAAAGTGCTGACGATCTCGCTGAGGCTGGGTACTGCACTCTGATCCTGCATCTCCGGCTCGGGCCAGATCAGGGCGACGGTCTCGGCGAGGTCGCCGACGAAGTCCCACGACCAGCCGAACAGTTCCGGATCGACCCGCGCCATCGCCAGATCGCGCACCTGGCTGGGCTTGGCTTCGGCGAAGGACAATTCCCCTGTCAAGGCCGCCAAGGCCCAGCCCCGCTCCGGGTCCGGGGTCGTCGCGAAATATTCCTGAATCAGCCGCAATTTGCCGTTGCGCGACGGCGTGAACAGCAGCGCGTCGAGCAGTTCAGCAAAGCGCTTCACGCCCGCTCTCCGCCGCGGCAGAGCTGCCAATCATGGGCATCCTTTGGGGAGATATCGCGCCAACGGCGCCGGCGTGCTATCCGTGGGGCCTGAACATCATGAGGGCTCCCATGATCCATCACCTGTCGATTGCCGCCCGCGATCCCAAGAAGGCGGCCGGTGTCCTCGCCGATTTGATGGGCGGCAAGGCGGTGCCGTTTCCGCCCAATCCGGGAAGCTTCTTTGCGCTGCAGCTCGACGAGCACTGCACCGGTGTCGAGGTCTACCCGGCCGGCACTGAGCTCGAGCCAAACGGCTCGACTGGCGGCAGTTTCGTCAAGCGCCCGAAAGACCGCGGCTACGGCTCGACGCATTTCGCGCTGAGCGTCCGCACCGAGGCCAAAAAGGTCGAGGAGATCGCGCAGCGAGCCGGCTGGAAGTGCTTCGATTGCAACCGTGGGCCGTTTCACGTCATCGAGGTCTGGGTCGAGAACGAGACGATGGTCGAGATCCTGCCGCCGGATTACGCGGCCGAATATCTCACCTTCACGCGCCCCGACAAGGTGCTGGCGGCCATGGAGGGCGCGGGCACTGGAGCCGGTCGCCACGCGCGCTAGCGCGCTCACTCTTCCTCCTCGTCGAAGCCGGTCAACGCCAGCGCGCGGGCCTCGCGCCCGCGCTGCGCGGCGTAATGGACGAGCGCTTCCTCGCGGCCATGCGTCACCCAGATCTCGGGCGCGCCGACATCGTCCAGCGTCTGGGTCAGCTCGTCCCAATCGGCATGGTCGGAGATGACTAGCGGTAATTCGATGCCGCGTGCCTTGGCGCGCTGCTTGACACGCATCCAGCCCGAGGCGAGTGCGATCACCGGATCGGGCAGCCGCCGCGTCCAGCGGTCCGCGAGCGCCATCGGCGGCGCAAGCACGATCTTGCCCCTGAGCTCGTCACGCGCGACCCCGGTCGCGAGCTGCACCGGGCCGAGATCGACGCCGAGCCTCTGATACAGCTCGGTCAATCCGAGCAGCGCGCCATGCATATAGACCGGCTCGTCGTAACCGGCGGCGCGCAGTGAGGCCAAAACCCGCTGACACTTGCCGAGCGCATACACTCCGACCAATTGGCAGCGCTCCGGGTAGAGCCGCCGCGAATGCAATAGTTTGTCGATTTCATGCTTATCCGGCGGGTGGCGAAACACTGGCAGCGCGAACGTCGCCTCGGTCACGAAGAGATCGCAGGGCTGCGGCTCGAACGGCGGGCAGGTCGGGTCGGGCCGGCGCTTGTAATCCCCAGAAACGACGACCCGGGTGCCCTGGTATTCGATGACGAGCTGCGCGCTGCCGAGGACATGGCCGGCGGGCACGAGGCATAGCGACGCGCCGTTCATCGTCACCGGCTCGCCATAACGCGCTCCCTGCAGCGTCCCGCCAGCCAGCTCGCCATAGCGCTGGCGCATGATCGCCACCGTCTCCGGGGTCGCGAGGACGTGCTCGTTGCCGGACCGTGCGTGATCGCCATGGCCATGCGTGATGACGGCGCGGGCGACCGGCCGCGCCGGATCGATGTAGAAATCGCCGGGTTCGCAATACAGCCCGGCTGGAGTCACCCGCAGCCAGTTTTCCGGTCGCGGCGCAGAATTCATCATTTCGTTTTATAATATGGTCATCACTCGAGCGCGGAGATCGGGCGAGCCACGCTTTCGAGCGGCTGCCGTTCGGCCCTGACCCCAATCGCCAATTCGATAATCGCGGCACCGACCATCAGCACGGCGCCGAAGAGGTAGCCGAGAAAGACATCGCCGCGGTCCCCGCTGCCGACAAGCACGCCGAACAGCCAAGGCGAGGCGACGCCGCCGATCGCCGTGCCGACCGCATAGAAAAATGCGATCGCCAGCGCGCGCGCCTCCAACGGGAAGCTCTCGCTGACCGTCAGATAGGCAGCGCTCGCCGCTGCCGACGCGAAGAAGAAGATCCCGCTCCAGCAGGCGGTCAAT
>VAZF01000374.1 GCA_005888425.1 Alphaproteobacteria bacterium | reverse complement strand
GCACCGGAGTCCGGGATGACTTGCGATGCATCCTTTGCTCCGGCTGTTACACCAAGTCGTCCAATACCCCCGCCAGGCGGGAGAGATCGGGTTCGCTCGATAGGCGGTGGTCGCCGCCTTTGACGAGCGTAACGGTCACATTGCGGCTGCTCAGACGCTCGGCGAGCCGCAGGCTCAATTGCCACGGCACCGACGCGTCCGCGAGCCCGTGCAACAGCCGCACAGGCATGTCGATCGGAATTGGCGCGCCGAGCAGCAAATGCTGGGCGCCGTCCTCGATCAGCGCGCTCGTATAGAGGTAGCCCGCCGCGTCGTAGTCGGAGGGAACGGTGACCGCGCCCTTCTCGTCCAGCTCGCGGCGCCGCTGCGGGGTGAGCCGGTTCGGCAGCAGCTCCGCGGTGAAATCGGGCGCCGCCGCGATGCCGATTAACGCTGCGATGCGCTGCGGGCGCGCTAATGCCGCCAGCAGCATGATCCAGCCGCCCATGCTCGATCCGACCAGGATCTGCGGCCCCTCGGTCAGCGAATCGATGACCGCGATCGCATCCTCACGCCAGCAGCCGATCGTGCCCCGGGCGAAATCGCCGCTCGATCGGCCATGCCCGAAATAGTCGAAGCGCACATAGCCGTGCCCCCGCCGGCGACAGTAATCCTCCAAAAACAACGCTTTCGTGCCGGTCATGTCGGAGCGAAAGCCGCCGAGGAAGACGATGCCGGGTGCGCGCCCCTCGATGCGGTGGTAGGCGATTGCCGCCCCGTCCGGGCGTGCTAGACTCGCGGGGTGCGAGCCTGTTGCCGATGCGCTGTGCGGCATGGGCGTTTCGAGGTATTCCAGCAAGGCGTGTTGCAGCAAGGCATGTTCAGCGACGATAACATTGCTCCGGGACGGAAAGAAGCCGGGCCGGCGAGCGGGCGCCCGCCAGCCGTGCTGCAGGTCCTGCCGAGCCTCGTCTCGGGTGGCGTCGAGCGCGGCGCCGTCGATCTCGCCGCGGCCCTCGTCGAGGCCGGTTGGACGGCCTATGTCGCCTCGGCCGGCGGACCGATGGAAAAGGAATTGACGCGGGTCGGCGCGCAGCACGTGACATTGCCGCTCGCGTCGAAGAACCCACTCGTGATCCGCCGCAACCGAAAGGCGCTCGCCGATCTCATCCGGCGCGGCCGGATCGACATCGTGCATGCGCGCAGCCGCGCCCCGGCCTGGAGCGCATTGTCGGCAGCTCGGGCGACCGGGCGGCGCTTCGTCACGACATTTCACAACGCCTACGACGCCGATCTGCCGTTCAAGCATCGCTACAATGCGGTGATGGCGTGCGGCGACCGGGTCATCGCGATCTCGCATTTTGTCGCCGAGCATGTTGCCAAAGTCTATGGGATCGGCCCCGACCGGCTGCGCACGATCCCGCGCGGGGTCGATCTCGCCCGCTTCGAGCCGGATCGGGTTTGGGGTCAACAGGTCGCCGAACTGGCGTTACATTGGCGCGTGCCGGACGGCTTCGCCGTCGTCATGCTGCCGGGCCGCCTGTCGCGGTGGAAGGGGGGGCTTGACTTTATCGAGGCGATCGTGCGGCTGGGACGGCGCGACGTCTGCGGCGTGCTCGTCGGCGGCGAGCACCATAGCGGCTTCCGCCGGGAGCTCGAGGAGGCCATCGAGCGGTTCGGGCTCGCCGAACGTTTCCGCATCATCGAGGACTGCCGCGACATGCCGACGGCCTACACGCTGGCCGATGTCGTGGTCTCCGCCTCGACCGATCCGGAAGGCTTTGGGCGGGTGATCGTCGAGGCGCAGGCGATGGGCCGCCCGGTCGTCGCAACCGATCACGGCGGTGCGCGCGAGACGATCGTGCCGGGCATCACGGGCTGGCTCGTGCCGCCGCGGGACCCGGCGGCGCTTGCTGTGGCGATCGAGGAGACGCTGGCGCTCGACCCCGAAGAGCGCGCTGCCTTCGGCCGGCAGGCTCGCGCTCAGGTCGCGGCGGGCTATACCCGCGAGATCATGTGCGCCCGCACGATCGAGGTTTACGAGGAGCTCCTGTTTCCGGAAACCGCGACGGTTGTCGTTAACCGTACTCAGCCGTTGCCGGCGTGGCACGAGGCTGGCCCGATGAGCGAGATGACCGATGCGCAGGTGGGGCTGTCTTGACGCGGCGTGGGCGGCTCGCGATATTCCGCGCATGCATGGCTTCGACCGGATCGCTGTGACGACTACGACCACCCCGTCAGGCGGGGTGTCCGGAGGTCGCGCGCGCTGATTGAGCCGCATCGTTGCAACCCGAGGACCCCGCCGGCAACGGACGGGGTTTTTTCATGACCGTCTACCCCGCCCGCACGGCGCCACCTACGGAGCTCAGGGCACCATGAGTGATCATAGCCAAGAAGTTGGCCGCTCGGCGTTAGCGCCGGGCCATGCGGGGCCTGTAACCGTAACCTTGCTCGACGGCAGCCGCCGCGAGTTCGCAGACCCCGTGACCGGCGCCGAGCTCGCCGCCGCGATCGGGCCGGGGCTCGCCAAGGCGGCGGTCGCGGTCAAGATCGACGGCCGACCGCGCGATCTCGCGACGCTGATCGATCATGACGCCGCGGTCGCGATCATCACCCGAGATATGCCGGAGGGTGTCGAGATCCTGCGCCACGACGCGGCCCATGTCATGGCCGAGGCGGTCAAGGAGCTCTATCCCGAAACGCAGGTTACCTTTGGCCCGGCGACCGAGACCGGGTTTTATTACGACTTCGCGCGTGCGACGCCGTTCACGCCCGACGATCTCGAGCGCATCGAGGAGCGCATGCGCGACATCGTGCGGCGCGACGAGCCGATCAACCGTGAAGTGTGGGATCGCGACAAGGCCGTCGCCTTTTTCGACCGCATCGGCGAACGTTATAAGGCCGAATATATCGGCGAGATCCCGCCCGAGCAGGAGATCAGCCTCTACCGCCAGGGGAATTTCGTCGATCTCTGCGTCGGCCCGCATCTGCCATCGACCGGCCGGCTCGGGCAGGCCTTCAAGCTGATGAACGTGGCAGGCGCCTATTGGCGCGGCGACCCGAATAAGGCGCAGCTGCAGCGGGTCTACGGCACGGCTTGGCCGAACCAGAAGGAGCTTGACCAATACCTGTTCCGGCTCGAAGAGGCCGAACGCCGCGACCATCGCCGCCTCGGCCGCGAGCTCGACCTGTTCCACCTGCAGGAAGAGGCGGTCGGCAGCATCTTCTGGCATCCCAAGGGCTGGAAGCTGTTTCGGATCATCGAGGACTACATGCGCCGGCGGCTCGATGCCGCTGGGTACCAGGAGGTCAAGGGGCCGCAGCTGCTCGACCGCTCGCTGTGGGAGACGACCGGGCACTGGGAGAATTTCCGCGAGAACATGTTCATTGCCGAGAGCCGGGACGAGAAAATTCTCGCGTTGAAGCCGATGAACTGTCCCGGCCATGTCCTGATCTTCCGCAACCGGCTGAGGAGCTATCGCGAATTGCCGCTGCGGCTCGCCGAATTCGGCAGCTGCCACCGCAACGAGCCTTCGGGTGCGCTGCATGGCATCATGCGGGTGCGCGCCTTCACCCAGGACGACGCGCATATTTTCTGTACCGCTGACCAGGTCACCTTGGAGGCGATCGCGTTCTGCGAATTGCTGCTGTCGATCTACCGCGATTTCGGTTTCGCGGATGTGGCGATCAAATTCGCCGACCGGCCGCCGCATCGGACCGGCAGCGACGAGGTTTGGGACCGCGCCGAGCACGACCTCAAGGCGGCGGTCGAAGCGGCCGGGCTCAGCTACACCGTCAACCCCGGCGAGGGCGCCTTCTACGGGCCGAAGCTCGAATTCGTACTGCGCGACGCGCTGGGCCGGGATTGGCAGTGCGGCACCTTGCAGCTCGATTTCAACATGCCGGAGCGGCTTGGCGCCACTTATGTCGGTGAGGATGGCGGCCGCCATGTGCCAGTGATGCTGCATCGGGCCATTCTCGGTTCTTTCGAGCGCTTCATCGGCATCTTAATCGAGCATTACGCCGGCAATCTCCCGCTGTGGCTGGCGCCGGTTCAGGCGGTTGTCGCATCGATTACCGAGGAGGCGTCCCCCTATGCCGAGGAGGTGGCGCGCGAGCTGACCGCCGCTGGGCTGCGGGCGATCGCCGATCCCGGCAACGAAAAGATCAGCTACAAGGTTCGCGAGCACAGCCTGGCCAAGGTGCCGCTGATCCTCGCGGTCGGACGGCGCGAGGCCGAGCAGCGGACCATCTCGCTGCGCCGACTTGGCAGCCCCGCGCAGGAGGCTCTTGCGCTTGGCGAGGCGATTGCTAGATTGAAAGTAGAGGCAGTCCCGCCGGGTTGCGCCTAGTCTGTGCGCTAGCCAGAACCGGTCCTGCACAATTTTTGAGAGGAGATGCTACATAGCCAGACCACCCATGAACTTCACCCCCACCCGCGAGGGGCCTCGCGTCAACGAGGAGATCAGCGTGATGCGCGTCCGTCTTGTCGACGAACGCGGTCAGATGGTGGGAGTGGTCGGACGCAACGAAGCGCTCGACATGGCGACCGATGCCGGGCTCGATCTTGTGGAGATCGCGCCAAACGCCGATCCGCCCGTCTGCAAAATCCTCGATTACGGCAAGTTCAAATACGAAGAGCAGAAGAAAAAGAACGAAGCCCGCAAAAAGCAGAAGATCATCGAGGTTAAGGAAATCAAGCTGCGCCCGAGCATCGATGACCACGATTACGCGGTCAAGATGCGCAGCATGAACAAGTTCATCGAAGAGGGCGACAAGGTCAAAGTAACGATGCGGTTCCGCGGGCGCGAGCTGGCGCACCAGGAGCTCGGCATGAACGTGCTTATGCGGGTCAAGGACGACCTCGACGAAATCGCCAAGGTCGAGCAGTTCCCTCGCATGGAAGGGCGGCAGATGACGATGGTGGTGTCGCCGAAGTAGCATCCGCGCAAGCGCGTAAATTCTTGCCGTCAGATCAGCGACATAGCAGGATCAGCATTGACTATTCCCCCAACGGTTCCCCCCGTTGGGGGCTGGTTCGGCGGTTTTGCATCCGGGCCTCGACCCATTAACCCGCCCTTTAGCTGGAACCCGCACATAGGCGCCGGGCAGGCATTGCTCGTCTGCCTTGCTGCGCATCAGCAGGGGTGGCGTTCAGAGGCTACCCC
>VAZF01000373.1 GCA_005888425.1 Alphaproteobacteria bacterium | reverse complement strand
GCGAGCGGCGCGGCCGGCGCCGACCGCTACTTGAGCCAGGACGATGTCGTGGCGTTCGGCGGGCGCCGGCTGATGGTGCGGCCCACCCCCGGTCATACCAATGGCTGCCTGACCTTTGTGCTCGACGACCGCAGCATCGCCTTTACCGGCGATTGCTTGATGATCCGCGGCGCCGGCCGCACCGATTTCCAGGGCGGCGACGCGGCGGCGATGTACCGCTCGATCCACGAGCAGATCTTCACATTGCCCGACGATTGCCTGCTCTACCCCTCGCATGACTACCGCGGGCTGACGGTGACCAGCGTCGGCGAGGAGCGCCGCTTCAACCCGCGCATCGGCGGCGAGATCGGCGTCGGCGATTTTACCGGCTACATGAAGAACCTCGGCCTCGCCCATCCCAAGCTGATGGATATCGCGGTGCCGGCCAATCTGCGCTGCGGCCAGCCCGAGATCGACGAGGCGGCGGAAAGCACGGCGCCGGCGGACCCGGGGTGGGCGACGTTGCGCTACAGCTTCGCCGGGGTGTGGGAGATCGATCCGCTCGGGCTGGAGGAGCACACCGCGCCGGTGCAGATCCTCGATGTGCGCGAGCCCGAGGAATTCACCGGGCCGCTTGGCCACATCAGGGACGCGATCCTGATCCCGCTTGGGGACTTGGCGAAGCGCGCCGGCGAACTCTCGCGCGACCGGCCGATCGTCGCGGTATGCCGGGCCGGCGGCCGCTCGGCCCAGGCGACGAACATCCTGCAGCAGGCCGGCTTCAAGGATGTCGCCAACCTGACCGGCGGGATGCTGCGCTGGCGCGCCGAAGGCCACCCGGTCGAGGGCGGCAGCGCCTAGCCCGATTCGGGACCGCGGGCCTCCCGCCCGCATTCGCTCCCCCGCCGAACCGCCCAAAAACCGAGCCTAGGTCGAATAGCCTTCTCTCGATCCGTCGGCAGGACTAACGTGAACATCAGGAGAACAAACCATTCCGCCGGGAGTCGCTGTCCGGAGGGGAAGCATGGAATTCACTGCGTTCACTCTCGTCACCGGCCTCCTCACGCTGCTGCTCGGGATCGGGTTGGGACGCTATATCTGGCCGGCGGTTCGGGCCAGCGATGCGGCGGCGCTGAGCGATGCGCAAAAAGAGGCCGTCCGGCTCGCCGAGCGCGCCGCGGGGCTGGAGCGCCACCTGGCAGATCAGTCCGAGAACCGGGGCTTGGCGGAAGCGGAGGCAAAAGCCGCCACCAACGAAGTGGCCCGGCTCTCGCAGCGCGAGATCGAGCTGACAGCGCAATTGGGCGAACTGAAAACGCGGCTGACGAGCGAATTCGAGAACATCGCAAATCGCATTCTAAGCGCGAACGCTTCCCAATTGTCTGAGCGCTCGCAAACCGAACTGAGCTCGATTTTGGAACCGCTGCGGCAGCGAATTCAGGATTTTCAAAATAAGGTGGAGACGACTTACCAAGCGGAGACGCGTGAGGTCCTCTCTCTCAAAGAGCAGATAAAGCTGGTGCTCGAAACCAGTCACGCGATCGGCAGCAAGGCGGATGGCCTGGCGAATGCGCTACGTGGACAATCGCACCTTCGGGGCCGCTGGGGAGAGGTCGTGCTTGAGAGAATTCTCGAAGCCGCGGGGCTCAGCGAAGGTCGCGACTACATCGTGCAAGGGCGCGGTTTGAGCCTGCGCAGCGAGGACGGCGGACTGCAACGGCCGGACGTGATCATCCAGCTCCCGCGAAAGCGTACGCTAGTTATCGATTCCAAGGTCTCGCTGATCGGTTACGAGCGGTTGACCGCGGTGATGGACGAGGGAGAGCGAGACGCAGTCGGCGTGCAATTTGCCCGCGACGTCAAAGGCCACATCGACTCCCTTTCGAGCAAAAGTTACCAGGACAACAGCAAACTCGCTGCGCATGATTGCGTGTTGATGTTCGTGCCGATCGAAGGTGCGCTCGCCGCCGCGCTGACCTGCGATCCGGAGTTATTCTCGTACGGCTGGAACCGCCGCGTCGTTCTCGTTGGGCCGTCGACCCTCCTGATGACCATGCGTACAGTGGCCTCGCTGCGTGATTATGAGCTGCAAAACCAGAATGCGCAGGAAATTGCGCGGCTTGCCGGCAACCTGCTCGACAAAATCAGCGCGGGGCTCGACGATTTTAACAAGGTCGCCGGCAAGCTGACCGATGCGGTAACGGCCCACAGCGAGGCGATGAAAAAGCTCTCGTCCGGCCGGGGCAACGCGCTATCGATCGGCGGTCATATTCGCAGATTGGGCGTCAAGGCAAAGGCGTTCCCGCACATTCTTGTCGATGGCGGCGCGATCACTGAAGCGGAATGGGAAGATGACGCAATCCCTGTTCTCGCGCCGAGCGCAGCAACCGCCCCGGAAGAGGACGAGGTGCGCGCCGCCGCTGAATAGACTGGCCCTTTGCTACTGATCGAGCCAGGTGTCCTCGAAGCGCCAGCCGTTGAAGATGCTGTTGACCATCGTCGTGACGTTCTTGACCCGCGGATACCGGCAGGTCGCGAGGGCGTAGCGGTAAACCATCGGCCGCGCGGCGTCTTCGGTCAGCTTCCGGTCGATTTCCCAGACGATCTTCTTGCGCTTCTCCTGGTCGGGCTCGATCGACTGCTGCTCGTACATTTTTTCGAGCTCGGGGTTGCAGTAGTTCGTGTAATTGCGCTCCGAGCCGCAGGCATAGTGCTCGTAGAAATAGGCATCCGGGTCGTCGACGCCGCTGCCGGTCAGATTGCCGGCGATCGTGTAGTCCTTGCGCGCGATCTTCGGAAACCAGTTGGCGGTCTCGACGACATCGAGATCGCCGTCGATATAGATCTGCTTCATCTGGTCGATCAGGATAACGGCGGGATCGCGGTATTGCGCGATGTTGCGCGTCTGCACCTGCACGGCGAGCCGCTTCTGCGGCCCATAGCCGTGCTTCTCCATCAGCTGGCGCGCTTCGGCGCGGTTCTTTTCGACATCCGGCCCGTAACCCGGCAACGTCTGCAGGATTTCGGGCGGCAGTCCCCACAGCCCGGCGGGCGGCGTCTGCATCGCGCCGCCGATCGTGCCCTTCCCCTCCATGATGATGTCGAGAAACACCTTCCGGTCGATCGCGAGCTGCATCGCCCTGCGGATGTCGGGGTCATCGAAGGGCGGCTTGTCGCGGTTCACCATGAGGTTCATCGACACCATTGTGTCGTCGAGGTCGCAGATCGCGGTGGGCGCCTGGCTTTGGATGTCGCGCATCGTCTGCACGGTCGCCTCATACGGAAACGTCATGTCGAACTGGCCGGCGATAAAAGCGAGGGTCTGCGTCGACCGGTTGGGAATGATCGTCCACTCGATCGCGTCGAGATAGGGCAGCCCCTTCTTCCAGTAATCCGAGTTCTTTGCGAGCTTGATGTATTCGTTCGGCTTGAACTCGACAAATTTGAACGGGCCGGTGCCGATCGGATGCGTGCGCATCTGCGCCGGCGGCACATGACAGGGATAGATCGGGCCATAGGCGGAGGCGAGCAGCATCGGGAAGGCCGGCTGCGCCCGTTTCATGATGAAGGTGACCGAGGTGTCGCCCTCGGTCACGATGTCCTCGAGGTTGCGGTACCAGGCCTTGCGCGGATTGAGCCGCAATTTGTCCTGTCCTTTGCCGAGCACGAGATCGAACGTGCATTTGACGTCGGCCGCGGTAAAGGGCTTCCCGTCATGCCATTTGACGCCCTGGCGCAATTTGAAGCTCAGCCGCGTGAAATCCGGGTTCCACGACCAGCTCTCGGCCAGTTCCGGCTGGATGAATTCCGGCCGGTTTTGCTTTTCGTGCTGATTGAACAGGATCAGGTTGTTGAAGACGCTCATCATCGGCGCCACGGTCGAGATCGTCGCCTCTTCGAGGATCGACATGCTCGCCGGGCTGTCGCGGTGAAAAAATTTGAGGGTCCCGCCACTCTTCTGCGCCGCCGCCGGGCCGGCCAATAGGCCGATGACCGCCGCGAGCACTGCCGCTCGTCTCAGCATTATGTCCTCCCTGTTCTCGCGCGAGCCTAGCATGCGGCGGCGCGGGCAAAACCCGCGCTTTCGGTTAGCATCGGCCAAACCCATTGCCACGCCGGGCATCAGCGCCGAGATTTCATCGATGGACTTCACCCTTTCCGACGAGCAGCGCGCCTTCCAGGAAACCGCGCGCCAATTCGCGGTCGACGAATGGCTGCCACACGCGCCAGGCTGGGACGCACGGGAGGAATTTCCGGTCGAGGCTCTGCGCAAGGCGGCGGCGCTCGGCTTTGCCGGCATCTACGTCAGGGATCAGTTCGGCGGCAG
>VAZF01000372.1 GCA_005888425.1 Alphaproteobacteria bacterium | reverse complement strand
TGGCCTGGCTCATCGCGCGGCAACGCAGCCGGGTCGCGGGCGAGATCTACGCGCATCTCGGCGGCAGCTCGCCGCTTCTTGCGAACACCGAGGCGCAGGCTGGCGCTCTCGAAGCGGCGCTCGGCCTGGAATATCGCTGCTTTATTGCGATGCGCTATTGGCACCCGCTGACGGCGGAAGCTGTCGCGGCCGTCAAAGCGTGGCGGCCCGAGGAGATCGTGCTGCTGCCGCTATACCCGCAATTCTCGACGACAACGGCCGGCTCCTCGCTGGCGGCATGGCATGCAGAGGCGCAGCGCCAAGGTCTCGCCTGCCCGACGTGCGAGGCGCCGCCCTACCCGACCGAACCGGGTTTCATCGCCGCGCTGGCCGGGCATATCGACGAGCTGCTGGCTGATGTGGCCAGACCGTCGCGGCTGTTGCTCAGCGCGCATGGCCTGCCATTGAAGATCGTGCGGAAGGGCGACCCCTACCCGGAGCAGATCGAAAGCACGGCGGCGGCGGTCATCGACGCGCTCGAACACCGGCCCGCGGATTGGCAGGTCTGCTATCAGAGCCGGGTCGGGCCGCTGGCTTGGCTGGGGCCTTCCGTCGATGAGGAGATCAGGCGGGCCGGGCAGGACGGGGTTGGCATCGTCATCGCGCCGATCTCATTTGTGTCGGAGCATTCCGAGACGCTTGTCGAGCTCGACCGCGATTACCGCCGGCTCGCGGAGAGCTGCGGTGTGCCGTTCTACTGGCGGGCGCCGACTGTCGGCACCGATCCGCGCTTTATCGCCGGGCTGGCGCGGTTGGTGCGCCGCGAGACCGAGGCACAGTTAGCCGAACGGCCGAGGGAAGCGGCGGCCTCGCCGTGAGCGCCGCCTATCCCCGGCTGAAGGCGCTGCACATCATCGCCGTTATCGCGTGGATGGCCGGGCTGCTCTATTTGCCTCGGCTCTTTGTCTATCACGCCGCGACGCCGTCCGGATCGAACCGCGCCGCGACCTTTGAGATCATGGAGCGGCGGCTGATGCGCGGGATCATGATGCCGGCGCTCGTCCTGACCTATCTGTTCGGGATCGGGCTGGCGGCGATGCCGGGCATCGTAGATTGGGGGCGCGGCTGGATCTGGTCAAAGCTCGGCCTCGTGCTGCTGCTGACCGTCTTTCACGGCCTGTTGGAGCGCTGGCGGCGGGATTTCGCGGCCGGGCGCAACGCGCGCCGGGCGCGGTTTTATCGAATCGTCAACGAGCTGCCGACCTTGGCGATGATCGCGATCGTCATCCTTGTGGTCGTCAAGCCGTTCTGACGACCGCGCCGGGGCTCGGGATGAACCAACCCCTTGCAAGTCGTGTTTGACTTGCATATCTGGCTTCTGTAAGGGAACCGCCATACCGCCAGCCGGTTTTTCTTCAATCCTTCCCTGCAATCTCCAACCTTCTCGCCTGTCGGACTCCGTCCGCGCCAGGCACCCCGGGACGGGCGAGTCCGCCCCTATCGCGACGATAGACAGATGAATCTCCAAGAACTCAAGCGTAAGACGCCGGCGGAATTGCTGGCGTTCGCCGAAGAGCTGCAGATCGAGAACGCGTCCTCCTTGCGCAAGCAGGACATGATGTTCGCGATCCTGAAGCAGCTCGCCGAAAACGACGTGCCGATCTCGGGCGACGGCGTCCTCGAAGTCCTGTCGGACGGATTTGGCTTCCTGCGCTCGCCGGAAGCGAACTACCTGCCGGGCCCGGACGACATCTATGTCAGCCCGAACCAGGTCAGGCGGTTTGGCCTGCGCACTGGCGACACGGTCGACGGCCAGATCCGCAGCCCGCGCGACGGCGAGCGCTATTTTGCGCTGGTCAAGATCAGCAGCATCAATTTCGAGGAGCCGGACCGGCTGCGGCACCGCATCAATTTCGACAATCTGACGCCGCTCTACCCCGAAGAGAAAATCCAGCTCGAGCTCGATGACCCGACCAAAAAGGATTTGACGACGCGGGTGCTTGACCTGATCACGCCGCTCGGCAAGGGCCAGCGGGCATTGATCGTGTCGCCGCCGCGCACCGGCAAGACCGTCATGCTGCAGAACATCGCGCATGCGCTGGCGGCGAACCACTCTGAGGTCTACCTGATCGTCCTGTTGATCGACGAGCGGCCGGAGGAGGTCACCGACATGGCCCGCTCGGTCAAGGGCGAGGTCATCAGCTCGACCTTCGACGAGCCGGCGACCCGCCATGTCGCGGTCGCCGAGATGGTCATCGAGAAGGCGAAGCGCCTCGTCGAGCATAAACGCGATGTCGTGATCCTCTTGGACTCGATCACCCGCCTGGCGCGTGCCTACAACACGGTCGTGCCGTCGTCCGGCAAGGTTTTGACCGGCGGCGTCGACGCTAACGCGCTGCAGCGGCCGAAACGCTTTTTCGGCGCGGCGCGCAACATCGAGGAAGGTGGCTCGCTGACGATCATCGCGACGGCGCTGATCGATACGGGCTCGCGCATGGACGAAGTCATCTTCGAAGAGTTCAAGGGCACCGGTAATTCGGAAATCGTGCTCGACCGCAAGGTCGCCGACAAGCGCACCTTCCCGGCGCTCGACATCACCAAATCCGGCACCCGCAAGGAAGAGTTGCTGGTCGATCGCGGCGTCCTGTCAAAGATGTGGGTGTTGCGGCGCGTCTTGATGCCGATGGGCACCAATGACGGGCTCGAATTCCTGATCAACAAGCTCAAGGAATCGAAGAGCAACGCCGAGTTCTTCGACGCGATGAACACCTAAAACGGATATCACCGCCCACCCAGCCCTCCCCCATCAAGGGGGAGGGTTTCTTTTTGCCCTTACCTGCGGTGCAACCTGCCGCGTTCGCGCGGCGAGGAATTTCGACCGAGCGCCGATTGTTGATGTCGAGACGATTGCATCTCGATGAGGCAGCAAAAATGCGGATAGCAACCATGGGTTTCGTCGGCGCGCTCGCTCTGGTCGCCGCTACGGCCGCCAACGCCGCGCCGAGCGTCCCGGCGCCGGCGGGCCAGCAGAACATCATCGCGGTCGCCGGCGGATGCGGCTGGGGCCTTCACCCGAACCGGTGGGGTAGTTGCGTGCCGAACCGCTATGGCTATCACCGGGCCTATCGGCAGCGGGACGGTTTCTATGGCGGCGGCGATGGCTATGAGCCGTGGAACCGGCCGTCGCCGACCGATCACATCGCCAACCAGCTGAACCGGCGCCAGCTTTACGGCGGGTTCTAGTCCCGGCGATCAGCCCCCACCCGTCCTTCGCTTCGCGTCGGACACCGTCCCCCGCGAGCGGGGGAGGGTTGGGGCAGGGGCATGGGTTTGCTAGACCGTGAAGACGGTCGATCCCGTCGTCTTGCGGTCCTGCAGGTCGCGGTGGGCCTTCGCCGCGTCGCGCAGCGGATAGGTCTGGTTGATTGCCAGCTTGACGGCGCCTTTCTGCACGACATCGAACAGTTCGCCCGCCGCGGTCATCAGATCCTCGCGGGTCGCCGTGTAGTTGTTGAGCGTCGGCCGCGTCAGGTACAGCGATCCCTTCGGCGCGAGAATGCCGATGTCGACCGGGCCGATCGCGCCGGAGGATTGGCCGAACGACGCGATCAGGCCGAGCGGCGCCAGGCAATCCAATGATTTATAGAACGTGTCCTTGCCAACCGAGTCGTAGACGACCGGCAATTTCTTGCCGCCGGTGATGTCGTTGACGCGCGCGACAAAATCCTCGCGCCGGTAGTTGATTGGGTGGTCGCAGCCGTTCTTCTTCGCGAGCGCCGCCTTGTCGTCATCGCCGACGGTGCCGATGACCGTCGCGCCCAAATGCTTCGCCCATTGGCAGACGATCAGCCCGACGCCGCCGGCCGCGGCATGGATCAGGATCGTCTCGCCCGGCTTCACGACATGGGTGCGGCGGATCAGGTACCACGCGGTCATGCCCTTCAGCATCATCGCCGCGCCCTGCTGGTCGGTGATGCCGGCCGGCAATGGCACGAGCCGGTCGGCCGGCATGACGCGCGCCTCGCTATAGGCGCCGAGCGGCCCGCCGGCATAGGCGACGCGGTCGCCGACCTTTAGCCCGGTGACGCCGGGCCCAACCTCCTCGATGACCCCCGCCGCCTCGGAGCCGAGGCCGCTCGGCAATGGCATCGGATAGAGGCCGCTGCGCTGATAGGTGTCGATGTAATTGAGCCCGACCGCGGTATGGCGCAGCCGCACCTGGCCCTGGCCGGGTTTGCCGACCTCGACCGGCTGCCATTCCAGGACCTCGGGTCCGCCGGTCTTGGCAAAACGGATCGCTTGCACCATCACGCGCCTCCTTTTGGATCGGATGGCGCGACGATAGCCGCGCAGAAGCGCGGCGTCACTAACCCAAGGCCTTAAGCGGCGGGCAACGCGCCTTCGAGGCGGAGGAGCGTGCGCTTGGTGTCGAGGCCGCCGGCGCCGCTGTAACCGCCCATGCCGCCCTTCGCGAGCACGCGATGACAGGGAACCACGACCGGGATCGGGTTGCGGCCGCAGGCGCCGCCCACGGCACGCGGCGCCGAGCCGATCGCCGCGGCAAGATCGCCATAGCAGCGGGTCTCGCCATAGGGGATCTGCTGCATCGCCGCCCAGACGCGCTTTTCGAACGGCGACCCGGCCGGGGCGAGCGGCAGATCGAAATGCGACAGCTTGCCCTCGAAATACGCGGCGAGCTGGCGCGCCGCCTCGTCGAGCAAGGGGCTGTCATTGCCACGGGACGCACCGTTACTCCAGGAGATCGCAACGATTTTGTCGGCCTGTTCCTCGATTGTCAGAGGGCCAACCGGGCTTGGGATCGAAAGCGACGGCATAGCGAGCTCCATTACGGAAATAATGCGGACGGCATCGATATGGTGTCGCGCCGGCATCGTGTCGCGCCAGGCGACAAGCTTGCGGTGTACCAAGCCGCGCGATTTGATGCTACGGGATCCGCCGAAGTAATGGCTGACGGACGGGATGAGATGAGCGCGAAACCGGGATCGCAACGCCCGCTACTGGTCGTGACCGATCTGATGGGCACGACGTTGCGCGACGACGGCGCGGTCTTGCCGGCCTATCACGCGGCTTTTGCCGAATGTGCGATCCCGTTCACCGAAGAGGAGCTGGCGGCGAAGCGCGGCGCGCACAAGCTC
>VAZF01000371.1 GCA_005888425.1 Alphaproteobacteria bacterium | reverse complement strand
CCGGCCGCCGCATCAGCAGCTGCATGCCGATCCAGGCGCCGAACGAATAACCGGCGACCCAGCAGGTCGGGGCGTTCGGGTTGTAGCCCTGCAGCCAATCGAGCGCCGCCGCGGCATCGGCCAGCTCGCCCTCACCGCGGTCAAAGCTGCCCTGGCTGCGCCCGACGCCTCGGAAATTGAACCGCAATGTCGAAAAGCCCCGCTTCACGAAGCACTGATACAGCGTGTAGACGATCTTATTGTTCATCGTCCCGCCATGCAGCGGGTGCGGGTGCAACACCAGCGCCATCGGCGCATTCGTGCCACGGGCGTGATGGTAGCGGCCCTCGATCCGCCCCTCGGGGCCATTGATAATCACTTCAGGCATAGCAGATCCAACAGAAATCCGACTCTACAGGTCGGGTAAAGACGCTATCTTCTCTAGGCAATGTTCTTGCCACCCTCGCCCTCATACTTGATCGCCCTGGTCGGACAATTATATGGTGGTGTCGATGTCACGCGAGCCGGTGCGCGCAGCAGCCCGTCTCGGTCTCGACGATAACATAGTGACGGCGATGCTTTTCCAAAACCTGCGCGACGAGATTGATGCGACTTTAGCGCGCGATCCGGCGGCGCGCTCGCGGCTGGAAGTCGTGCTGTGTTACCCCGGTTTCCAAGCCCTGCTCTATTTCCGGGCCGCGCATTGGCTGTGGGAGCGCCGCTTCTACCTCCTGGGCCGCTTCGTCTCGCATGTCGGGCGGGTGCTGACCGGCATCGAGATCCATCCCGGCGCCCGCATCGGCCGCCGGCTGTTCATCGATCACGGCATGGGTGTCGTGATCGGCGAGACCGCCGAGATCGGCGACGACTGCACCCTTTATCACGGTGTGACGCTGGGCGGCACTCGGCCGTCCCGCGAGCAAGGCGGGCAAAAGCGCCATCCCACCATCGGCAACGATGTCATCGTGGGCTCGGGAGCCCAGGTCTTGGGTCCCTTCCGGGTCGGCGATGGCGCCCGCATCGGCGCGGCGTCTGTCGTGCTGAAGGAAGTGCCGGACGGCGCCACGATGGTTGGCAACCCGGCGCACCAAGTCGGTCGGCGCGCTGCTTCGGAGGCAATGCCGCCCGTGTTTGAGCCCTATGGCATCAGCGGCGAGATCCCCGACCCGATCGCCCGCCCATTGGCCGCGCTTCTTGACGAAGTTGCGGCGTTGCGGGCCCGGGTCGCCGAAGTCGAGCGGGAGAGCGACGCCCCGAAAACGGCTGAGCCGACCGTCGAACCCCTCCGCAGCCGCGTCGCGAGGGCGAACCCGTGAAGCTCGGCGCCAAGGCCCGGTATGCCGTCATGGCGATGGTTGATCTCGCGCGCCACAGTAACGGCGCCCCGGTCTGTCTTGCCGATATCGCCGAACGCCAGGAGATTTCGCTACCCTACCTCGAACAGCTCTTCGCCAAATTGCGGCGCAACGGCTTGATCAAGAGCGTGCGCGGGCCTGGCGGTGGCTACCTCCTGGCATATGATCGCGACGATACGCGCATTGGCGACATCATCGCGGCCGTCGACGAGCCGATCCATGCCGTGCGATGTACCCCCGGATCTGTTACCGGCTGCCGCATCGACCGGAGCCGATGTTTAACCCACGATTTGTGGGAAGAATTAAGCAACCAGATCCACCTTTTTTTGAGCTCGGTATCGCTCGGCGACGTCTGCGAGCGGCGCGTGCTTGGAACCAGCGGCATCGCCCAGCGCGAAATTTACCGAGCCGCCAAAGCCTCCTGAAATCGGATGACCCGACGCGAGACCTACCTCGATTGGAACGCGACCGCGCCCTTGCTGCCGGAGGCGGCGGCCGCAGTGACGGCGGCCTTGCGCGACTGCGGCAACGCGTCTTCGGTGCATCGCTGGGGTCGTGCCGCGCGGCAGCGCGTCGAGAACGCCCGCGAGATCGTTGCGGTATTGATCGGCGCCGATCCTGAGGGCGTGGCCTTCGTCAGCGGCGGCACCGAAGCAAACCAGCTAGCGCTTCTCGGCAGCGGTCGCGAGCGAATTGTTGTCTCGGCGGTTGAGCACAGCTCGGTGTTGCAGGCCTTGCAGCATGCCGAGCGTATTCCCGTCAGCGCGGATGGTATTGTCGATCTGGGGCGGCTCGAAGAGTTGCTCGCTTCCGATCCGCGTCCCGCCCTGGTTTCGGTGATGCTCGCGAACAACGAAACCGGCGCGATCCAGCCGGTTGCCGATGTCGCCGATGTCGCGCATCGCCATGGCGCCTTGTTCCATTGCGACGCGGTGCAAGCCGCCGGCAAGATCCCGGTCGATATTGTTGCAATCGGCGCCGATCTCATCAGCCTGTCCGCCCATAAGCTCGGCGGCCCGCCGGGGATCGGTGCCCTGATCATCGGTGGCTCGGTCGAGATCGCGCCGATGATCCGCGGCGGCGGCCAGGAGCGCGGCCGCCGCGCCGGCAGCGAAAATTTGCCCGGCGTCGCCGGGTTCGCCGCGGCGGCGGATGCGGCGAGGCACCGCCTCGCCGATTACGAACGCGCCCAGACGCTGCGCGATAGCCTTGAGGCGGCCGTTCTTGCGACAGCGCCCGAAGCCATCGTTATCGGCGCCGCAACGCCTCGGCTGCCCAATACCAGTGCGATCGCGCTGCCCGGTGTCTCTGCGGAGACGCAGGTCATCGCGCTTGATCTCGACGGCGTCATGGTCAGCGCCGGGGCGGCCTGCTCGTCCGGCAAAGTTGGCCCGAGTCACGTGTTGCAGGCGATGGGCGCTGTCCCGGAGATTGCGGGCTCGACGATCCGCGTCAGCTTGGGCTGGAGCACGACCGAGGCCGAGATCGAGCATTTTCTCGAAGCATGGACGGCGATGTACCGGCGGGTGAAGCCGCATGCCGCGGCAGCGAGGGCGGCATGAGCCTTTCGAGCGCCGCGTTGGCGCAGCGGCCAAACACGCCGCCGATCTATCTCGACAATCAGTCCTCCACGCCGCTGGATCCGCGCGTGCTCGAGGCGATGCTGCCCTATTTCACAGAGCAGTTCGGCAACCCGCACAGCGAGAGCCATGTCTATGGACATAACGCGATGGCGGCGATCGAGGCGGCGCGTGGCGAGGTGGCGCGGCTGATCGGCGCCGATCCGCGCGAAATCGTGTTCACCTCGGGTGCGACCGAGTCGAACAACCTCGCGCTCAAAGGCGCGGCGCATTTCGCGCGGGCGCATCCCGTCGGCGACAAGGTTCGGGATCACCTGATCGCAATGACGACCGAGCACAAATGCGTGCTCGAAAGCGCCGCCGCGTTGGAGCGCGAAGGTTTTGCTGTCAGCTATCTGCCGGTCGAGCCAAGCGGCCTCGTGTCACCCGACCGGCTCGCCGCTGCGATCACGGATCGCACGCTTCTGGTGTCTGTCATGGCGGCGCATAACGAGATTGGCGTCATTCAGCCGCTTGACGAGATCGGTGCGCTGTGTCGGTCCCGCGGCGTCCTGTTCCACACCGATGCCGCGCAAGCCGCCGGCAAAATTCCGCTCGATGTCGAGGCGATGAAGATCGATCTGATGTCGATCTCCGGCCACAAGATCTACGGTCCGAAGGGTGTCGGTGCGCTTTATGTCCGCCGGCGCCCGCGGGTGCGGCTCTTGCCGCTGATCGATGGCGGCGGCCAGGAGCGGGGGCTGCGTTCCGGCACACTGCCGACGCCACTCTGCGTCGGTCTCGGCCGTGCCGCCGAACTGGCGCGCGCGGAGATGGGGGAAGAGGCCCCGCGGGTCCAACAACTCCGTGACCGGCTCTACGCGCATCTCCGCCGCCGTATTCCCGATCTGCAAGTCAACGGCGAACTCGAACACCGCCTCCCCGGAAACCTTAACTTCTCGGTTCCCGGGATTACCGCATCGGCGCTGATCGAGGCCTGCCAGAGCGTTGCGATGTCGACCGGCTCGGCCTGTACCTCGGCCAGCGTCGAGCCCTCATACGTGCTGCGAGCCCTGGGTCTTCCGGACGACCGGGCTAACGCCTCGATCCGGCTGGGGCTCGGCCGCTTTACGACCGCAACGGAGGTCGATTTCGCGGCCGAAGCGATCGCCGCCGCCGTGTCGCGGCTTCGGCAGGCCGGCGGGGCCTTCGGAGCAGGTTGACGGATCGGCTCATCACAGCGATATGAAGGATATCGGGAGTAGAACGCATATGGCGCAAAAGCAGGCTTTGGTCGTAACGGATGCGGCGGCGCAGCGCATCCAGGCGCTGCTCGCCGATCGCGGCAAACCCTCGGTTGGGGTCCGGGTCGGGGTGCGGGCGCGCGGCTGCTCGGGCCTGACCTACACGCTCGAATACGCCGACGATAAGGGTAAATACGACGAGATCGTCGAGGATAAGGGAGTGACCATCTTGGTCGACCCTAAGGCCGTTATGTTCATCATCGGCACCGAAATGGACTACGTCGAGGAGAAGCTGCAGTCGGGGTTCGTGTTCCGCAACCCGAACGAGAAGGGCCGTTGCGGCTGCGGCGAGTCTTTCCACGTTTAGAGACATTAGAGCGGCGATACCCGGACCACGGGCGTCCCCGCCCTCATGCGGCCGAAATGGCTGAGGCCCAAAGCGTGTTGGTGACATCGTGAAACTGTTTCAAATCGAGGAGCCGGATGGCTCGCCGGTCGATCCCGATGCGCCGGGCGCGGCGATTGGAATTGATATCACCGGTGGTCAGGCCGAGGTTGCCTTCGCCGTCGGCGGCAACGCCGCCGTGCTGAACGACCGCGACGGGTTCGAGGTCGATCTGGCTGTGCCAGCTCTTTCTGCTGCCGTTCCGGAATGGCAGGCGCTGCTCGAGCGGGCGCGGCTGCGCGCGGAACGCGCCTTGGCCCGTCCGGTCACTCATGCGGTCGTCGTTGCTGATGCAGCGACGTTTGAGCGCCTTCAGGGCGGTGCGGCCGAGGGTGATTTGGTGCTGTTGCGAACCGTGACGCCCGATCAACTCCCTGCGACCGAGAAGCGCGCCCTGGCGGCGGCGATCCTCGCGGAAGATCTGGCGCCGCCCGCGGCGCCCTAGCAGGTCCAATAGATGCCGAAGATGATATTTGTCGAACGGGATGGGACGCGGCGCGAAGTCGACGCGCCGCTTGGGCTGTCTGTGCTCGAAATCGCTCACCGCAACGACATCGATATCGAGGGCGCTTGCGAAGGCTCGCTTGCCTGCTCGACCTGCCATGTCATCGTCGACCCGGAATGGTACGAATTGCTGCAGGACGCCACCGAGGACGAGGAGGACATGCTCGACCTCGCCTTCGGCCTGACCGTAACGTCGCGGCTCGGCTGTCAAATCATCATCACCGAGGAGCTTGACGGGCTGACTGTGCGGCTGCCGGCTGCGACCCGCAATATGCTGCTGCGATGATTTCCGGGACCCTATACGGCCGGCTCGTCGATAGCGCGGGCGATGCG
>VAZF01000370.1 GCA_005888425.1 Alphaproteobacteria bacterium | reverse complement strand
AAAGACTGCGCTTTTTGGTGACGTTGTTATAGCAGTTCATGTTGACTAGCGCGGTCTCGCTGAGCTCCTCGCGTTGCGTCGCCACGACATCGCTGACATCGACCAGCCTGTCGTCCCAGGCAAACAGTGCGATGACTTCAGCGGGGGTGCTGACGAACATGTCCGGGATGACGCCGCTCTGCATCGCCGCGACGATCTTCTGGCGCAGCGGCGCAAATGGTGTGATCGCGAGCTCGATCTTGTTGCCGGTCGCCTTCGCGTAATCCGCGACGATCTTCTTAATCGAGATGTCCTCTTCCTGGACAAACCCCTGCGTCCACCACAATTCCGCCGTCTTCGCCTGCGCATTGGCGATATAGGGAGCTGTGAGGCTCCCGGCTGCACCAATTGCGAGAGAGCCGCGAAGCACCGAACGCCGAGTCAAAGGTGTCATTTCCGCCTCCGTCCCTGTTCGCTACGCGGCCGTTTTTTCGGGCGCATTTCCGCATCACGTTTGACAGAATAGGCCGGCCGACGCGCGAGCGTCTTGGCTTTTTGGGCCGGAGAGCCTACCCAAAGGGTTAGGCGCCGCGCGCGCGGCGCCCAGCCCTTCACGCGCCACCGATTTAGGCTGGATCAGGCACATGGTCCAACGCGCTTCTCATCCCTGGCAAGGTGTGAATATTTACAACCGTGAGGCGTATCGAGGCTCCGTCTGGATATCATCCGGGTCGTAATAGCTTCGGACCGTAGAGCTAGGCAGATACGCAGGATTAGACGGTTGCAAGGACATCGGGCGTGACCGGCTGAAACCGCTGTTTCCTTCACAGCACTGTGCTATTGTTGCAGAGATATGGGCGAGACGGGAACAACCCGCACAACGCCCGGAACAGGAAGGCGGCGCTCGTCGGTTCGCCCCGCATGGGCGCGGCGATGGAGGCGGTAATGACGCGAAGGCTCGATGCGTTCGCGACGCTTGGCGCGCAACTGAACGCCGGCACTGGATTGACGATTCCGTCGCAACATACGGACGTTCCGATCAAGAGACTTTGACGGAGTCATAAGGCGTTTCAGGTCTCTGCGATGAGGCCGGGAGCTGCCGCGGCGCGTGATGCGACCGTCGCCGCACGCCTGCGGCTTTCACCCGTTCAGCCGATCCTCAGCCGCGACGCCGAAATCTGCAGCGTGCAAGCTGCCGCGTGCTGCAATCCCGCCGCCGAGCGGCACCGGCATTTTAGCGGATGTTGAATATGAAGCGGCGTCCAGAACCGGTCGCGACGGTAGGAGCATTTTTGGCGGGCTTGCTCTTTGTATTGGCCCCGAGCGCTCCGGCATCGGGCCAACAGCCCGGCGGCGTTCTGCGCATGTCACATTTCGACAGCCCGGCGAGCATGTCGATGCACGAGGAATCAACCGCCGCAGTCAACCGCCCGATGATGGGCGTTTTCAACAATTTGATCATGTACCGCCAGGATGCGCCGCAGAACACCTCAGAGACAATCATGCCCGATCTGGCGACGGGCTGGTCTTGGAATGAGGACGCGACCGAACTGACGTTGCCGCTGCGGCGAGACGTCAAATGGCATGACGGCAAGCCGTTCACCGCCAGGGATGTCAAATGCACCTGGGATCTGTTGACCGGCAAAGCCTCGGAGAAGCTGCGTCTCAATCCGCGCAAATCATGGTATGCGAATCTCGAGGAGGTGGCAGTCAACGGCGATTATGAGGTCACCTTCCGCCTGAAGCGCCCGCAGCCGTCATTTACCGCGCTGCTTGCGGCGGGATGGTCGCCGGTTTACCCCTGTCATGTGCCCCCGCGCGAGATGCGTTTGAAGCCGATCGGCACCGGGCCGTTCAAATTCGTCGAGTTCAAGCCGAACGAGCTGATCCGTGTCGCGAAGAACCCGGATTACTGGAAGCCGGGCCGGCCGTTCCTCGATGGCATCGAATGGCCGATCATCCCCAGCATCTCGACGCGGGTTTTGGGCTTTCTCGCCGACAAATTCGACACGGTCTACGGCGTGACGATACCGCTTCTGCAAGACGTCAAGAGCCAAGCGCCGCAAGCAGTCTGCGACGTGATCCCAACCAATGTGCCCCGCACACTTCTGGTGAACCGCGCTGTGCCGCCTTTTGCCGACTCGGAGCTGCGCCGGGCGATGGCGCTAACCATCGACCGTAAGGCTTTTATCGATATCCTAACATTGGGTCAGGGCGATATCGGCGGCGCAATGCTGCCAGCCCCGGAGGGCGTCTGGGGTATGCCCGCGGAGATGCTCAAGAGCTTGCCGGGCTACAGCCCCGACGTCGCGAAGAACCGCGCCGAAGCGCGCAGCCTCATGGAGAAGCTCGGCTACGGCCCTAACAAGCGGCTGGGCTTCAAGGTCGCGGTCCGCAATATCCAGCCTGCCCGCGACCCGGCGGTCATCCTGATCGATCATCTGAAGGAGATCTATATCGACGGCGAACTCGACACGGTCGACACGACTAACTGGTACCCTAAGGTGATGCGCAAGGATTTCACGGTCGGCGCAGTCGTCAGCGAGAACGGCCTCGACGATCCCGACCAGCAATTCTACGAGAATTTCGTATGCGGCGCCGAGCGCAATTACGGCGGTTACTGCAATCCGGAGCTCGACCGAATGATCGACCGCCAATCGACGGAAGCCGATCTGGAAAAGCGTCGCCAGCTGGTGTGGGAGATCGAGAAGAAGCTCGTGGAAGACAGCGTCAGGCCGGTCATCTTCTACCCGCGCGCTGCAATTTGCGCTCTGCCGCGTGTCAAGGGCCTGACGCAGATGGTCAACAGCATCTACAACGGCTCGCGCTTTGAGGATGTCTGGCTCGAGCAGGGGGTCGGCAGCAACGCGCCGCGGCAATGACCGGCGGCGCCCGTTCTTTCGCAAGAAAAAATGATACCGGACGGGAGGAAAGAATGAAGCCGCAGACATATCTTGCAGGACGCATTGCCGTTCTGCTCACGCTCGCCATCGTTACGCCGGCAATAGGCGAGGAGAAAGCAAGGTCGGGCGGCATTCTCACCTACATGATCCCGGCTGATGCGCCACCGAGCTTCGATGGCCATCGCGAGGCAACCTACGCGACGGTGCATGCGGCGGCGCCGTATTACAGTGTCCTGATCCGGGTCAACCCGGAGAACCCGGCCTCGCCGACCGATTTCGTGTGCGATCTCTGCACCGAGATGCCGCAGCCGACCGATGACGGCCGGACCTACACCTTCAAGATTCGCGACGGGGTGAAGTTTCACGACGGGTCGCCGCTGACAGCCGTCGATGTCGCAGCGAGCTGGCGCAAGATCGTCGATCCGCCGGAAGGCGTCACCAGCGCGCGTCAAAGCTTCTACATCATGGTCGACAAGATCGAGATGCCGGACCCGCTGACCGTGGTGTTCCGTCTCAAATTTCCGACCAGCGCTTTTCTGTCGGCGCTCGCCGATCCCTACACCTGGATCTACAAGAAGGAGATCCTCGACAGGGACCCGCGCTGGTACGAGAAAAACATCATGGGTTCGGGCCCCTTCAAGCTGGTCAGCTACGAGGCGGGCCAGGCGATCAGGGGCGAGCGCAACCCGTATTACTACCACAAGGGGCTGCCGTATCTTGACGGCATCGTCGGGATCCTGGCGCCGAAGCAGGCGACCCGTCTCGATGCGATCCGCAGCGACCGCGCCGCGATCGAGTTCCGCGGCCTGCCGCCGGCGGCGCGCGAAGAATTGGTAGGCGCGCTCGGCGATAAGATCACGGTGCAGACCAGCGACTGGAATTGCGGTCTGCTGGTCACGCCAAACCACAAAAAGAAGCCGTTCGACGATGTCCGGGTGCGCCGCGCGCTGACCCTGGCGGTCGATCGCTGGCATGGCGCGCCCGCCTTGTCGAAGATTGCAATCATGCGGACGGTCGGCGGCATCGTGTTCCCGGGCTCGCCCTTGGCGGCGACCAAGGAGGAACTCGAACAGCTAGCCGGCTTCTGGCCCGATATCGAGGAATCGCGCTCCGAGGCGAGGCGGCTGTTGAAGGACGCGGGCGCAGAAGGGCTCGGTTTCGAGCTTCTGAACCGCGATGTCGATCAGCCCTTCAAATACCTCGGCACCTGGCTGGTCGATGAGTGGAGCAAGGTCGGGCTTAAGGTCAACCAGCGGGTCGCGCCGACCGGCCCGTGGTTCGAGTCGCTGCGTAGCGGCAATTTCGAAGTGACGCTCGAAGGTAATTGCCAGAGCGTCGTCAACCCGCTGCTCGATGTCAGCAAATACCAGCCCTCCTCGGTCTTCACCGAGCAGTACGGCAACTTTGACGACCCTGCGGCGATCGATCTCTATCAAAAAATGCTGCACGAGACCGATCCGGCGCGGCAGCGCGCATTGATGCGGACCTTCGAAAGGCACACGCTCGACGATCAAGTACATAACATCACGACGCTGTGGTGGTACCGGATCGTGCCGCACCGCTCTTATGTGAAGGGCTGGAAGATCAGTCCGAGCCATTTCCTCAATCAGGATCTCGCAACCGTGTGGTTGGACAGGTAGCTCAGGATCAAGGTGATCGCATGCAGCGGAGGACCGCTATCCATTGAACCTCGCCGTTGATTGGTGCCGACATCAACGGCTGCTAGAGGCCGGCACGGGTTACATAGCAACATGACCTCCGAGGGGCGGCACGGGCCGCGATTGAGGAGGCTTGAACGGGAGGTGCGTTATGAGGGGACTATCGAGGGTGCTGTTGGCCGTTGCTGGCAGCACGATCGCTGGATTTCTCGCGATCGGCGGCGCCGCGGCAGAAATTTTGAAGCAATTTTGAGCTGACGGGCGTCGGTCCACATTCGGCCGGCGATACAAAAACTTCATGCCGTCGGCAATGATCGGCGGCGCCGAACAGGGAGGAAACGACCGTGACCAAGCCAACCAGACGTTCTGTTATTCGTGGTTCTTTGGGGCTTGTTGCGGCGGGAGCCGTGGTGAGGCCTTACATCGCCAATGCCGCCGCCACCACCGCGGAAATGTGGTGGGCTCAGGGTTTCGCCAAGGAGGAGGACGCCTCCCTGAAAAAACTCGTCGGCGAGTACGAAAAGGCGAGCGGCAACAAGATCGATCTCCAGATCG
>VAZF01000369.1 GCA_005888425.1 Alphaproteobacteria bacterium | reverse complement strand
GCGGACGCGCGCCCGGCGCGTTGGGCCGTTGTGCATTCGGCGCGGGCTGGTGCGGCGTGGCGGCCGGCGCCGCCGAGCTGCCTTGCCCGCCTTGCGGCGGGGCGGCGCGCTGCGGCTCATGACCGGGCGCGGGGCCCGCACCCGGCGCTTGCGACGCGCCGGACGGCTTCGCGCCCCCTTCTTCCGGTCTCTGGCCCGATTGACCGGAAGCGCTGCTCGCCGGCGGCTTGGCGCCAGCATGCTCCGGCGCCCGCCCGGGCTGCTCCGAGCTTCCCGTCGCCGGCTTCGGCGCGGGGTGCTCGCTCGCGCGCGGCGTCGCGGGCTCCGAGGGTGTGGTCGCCGCCGCACCAGGCGCATGCTCCTTCGGCAGGTTGGCGGCCGGCGAGGGCGTGCCCTGGCCCTTGGCCGCGTCGGTAGGGCGAGCGGCTGGCTCTCCGGCCCTATGCTCGCGTGCGGGCATATTCGGCTCGCTCTTGCTCGCCTCGGGCTTGGCCGACTGGGGTTTGGCTGCCTCGGGCTTGGCCGACTGGGGTTTGGCTGCCTCGTTCTTGCTCGTCTCGGCTTTGCCAGACTGTCCCGAAGGCTTTGTCGTCTCCGAGGCTGCCGCCGGCTTGTTCTTCTCGGTCGGGCTCGTGCCCGGATGGCTCGTTCCGGCCTGCTCCTTGCTCGGCTGCGCCGATTTCTCCGTGGCCTGGCTGGGTTGGGCGGACGATCCCGCCGGCATCTTGCCCGGCTCAGTCTTGCCCGGTTCCGCGGTCGCGGTCGGGGCCTTCCCCGGCTGTGTTGCGCTTGGCTGCGCGGCGGTGGCCGGCGCCTTCCCAGGCTCATTCTTGCTCGGCTGCGCCGCCGTCGTCGAGCTCTGCCCGGGCTGGGTCGACGGAGTCGTGCTCGGCTGCGCTGTTGTCGTCGACGGCGTCTGACCAGAGGGCGTCGCGCCGGGCTGAGAGGTTGTTGTCGTCGTCTGCCCGGACCGGGGCGTCGTTTCGCTCGTCGTACTCTGGCTGTGGATCAGGTTCGGCTGCGCGGCCGCGCGTTGCGGCAGCGAGACGACGGCCGCGGCCCGCCCCGGCAGAACCGTGCCGGCGGGCACATTCGTCGTCACAGTCGTCGTGCGCGAGACAGCGTTGGGCGCGACCAGCACAACCGGGCCGCTATGCCGCCAGGTGTCGCCCGGTCCGATTTCGACGTTACGGGTAATCCGGGTGTATTCGGTGCGGTTGACTGTGATCCGGCTCGCGCGCCAATCCGGCCGGCTCCAGCCCCAGAGCGGCGCCACGACCGCAAAGCCGCGGCTGACCTCGAACCCCGGCTCGATCGTCTCCGCGACAAACTCGCGCGGGGGCGGCAGATAGACCGGCGGGAATTCGCGGTCCTGCCACTGGCCGTACACGACGGTCGGGTTATAGACCGGCACATAGACCCGGTCCTGCTCCGCCGAGGCGATAAGGATTGTCGGCCCTTCCTGGCGGACCTGCAGGTGCTTTACCTGCTTCAGCTTGCCGGATTTCATCGCGAGCTGGCGCAATGCCTGGACCCGCGCCATGACCTCGGCCTGCTGCGTCGCAAAGGCGACGCCAATCGCCTCGGTCCACTCGATATGCTCGCTCATCATCTCGACGACCTGCGGGAAGGCGACCAGCGCCTTGACGCTCGGATCCCAGGGCAGCGGCTCCAAAGCCTGGACCAGCGCATCGCCCTGGAGCTCCGCATGGCCGTCCTCCTTCAGCCATTGCGCGGCCTCGGCGATCTGCTGCGGGTAGGTCGCGGCCATCAGCACTTGCGAGAGCAGCTGATCGGGGTAGAGCGCGATGGGCGCGACCAACTGGTCGATCTGCTGCCGCGTGTAATGCGCCGCCCCGGGATTGGCGGGCTGGTTGAGCGCGGCCGTTGCCTGCGCGCGGGACGGGGCCTTCGAAGCCGGCGTCTGCGCCAGGGCCAGGGGCGCGATCAGCAGAAAGGGCAGTGTCTGCCCTAAAATCCGAAGCCGAAACGATATCATCTGGGTACCTCCGTGTTTTTTGGCCGTGTTTTTTGGCCGTGTTCCTTTGGCCCGGCATGCGACACCAAGCGATGCGTCAGCGCAGGCGGCGATTTCACGTTCTTGGCGATTTCCCTCTGGCCAACAAACACCGTTGCGCGGCAGCCAATTCCGGAAGGCCGCCACTCCTTTGGGTAGAAGCCCGCGGATTTTTGCTGAATTGGGTTTTCCAGATGGCGCGCGAGCGGCTTGCCCCGCGGCCCCGGGCGAGGCAGCATGCGCGGCGAGCGGCCGCATCGCGGCCAGCACCTTTTCGGAGGTCTTATTATGCCCGTCATCAAAGCCGCCGAGCTCGCCTATGGCCGGCTGCGCTCGCCCGATCTCGACAAGCAGGAAGAGTTTCTGACCGCCTTCGGCATGGTGCGCGCCGACCGCACCAAGAACGCCCTCTACATGCGCGGCACCGACGAAGCGCACCATCTCCATGTGACGGAATTGGGCGAGCCGAAATATGTCGGGATCGCCTTCCATGCCGAGAGCCTGGGGGATCTCGAAAAGCTAGCGCGCGTCCAGGGCGCCTCGAAAATCGAGGACATCGACGAGCCCGGCGGCGGCAAGCGCGTGCGCCTGACCGACCCCGACGGGTTCCAGGTCGAGGTCGTCTACGGCATGCAGCGGCTGCCGAAAATTCCGCTGAAGCGGCCGCCGGTCAACACCGGCGAGGACAAGACCCAGCGGCGCAACGCGCTTTATTACAAAGGGGTCGAGCGCGGCCCGTCGCACGTCAAGCGCATCGGCCATTTCGTCGTGCACTCGCCGCAATTCGAGAAGACGCTCGGCTGGTACCGCGAGGTTATTGGGTTGCGCTGCTCCGACGACGTCTACGCCGACAGCAAGGATAATATCGTCGGCTCGTTCAACCGTCTCGACCGCGGCGATGACTATGTCGACCACCACACCTTCTTCTGCATCCGCAGCGACAAGGCAGGCCTCAACCACCTGTCCTATGAGGCAGCCGACATCGACGACATCATGATCGGCCACGAGGTCATGAAGGCGAAGGGCTACGAGCATTTTTGGGGGATCGGCCGCCATTCGCTCGGCAGCCAGGTGTTCGACTATTGGGGCGATCCGTGGGGCCGCGTGCACGAGCACTGGGCCGACACCGACGTGCTCAATGCCAGCGTGCCGCCCAACCTGATCGGTCGCCACGAGCTGAACGGCCCCTGGGGCGAGCCCATCCCGGAGAAGTTCATGCACCACGCCGTCCGCTAGCCGCAACGATCTGCGTTCTGCGAGCCCTCTCCCGCATGCGCGGGGGAGGGCTGATTTTTGAGCGTGGTTCCGGTCGTGCCCCAGCTCGGGCAGGCTAACGGAAGACGCCGCGCGCAACGCGACACGAATTGACGGTTTGCCTCGGTAACCTCTGGAGTTACAGTTACCCTCTCGCTTGATTCGAAAGCGTAATAACAAGTCCGAAAGGGACGACATGGGGGACCGCCGGCAAGATATAAGCGCCGCTGCTTGTCTTCTGCTTTGGCTCGGCACGGCTCTCGGTGGCTGCGCCTTTAGCTACATGGACGCGAACGGCGACCGTCATGCGGTCGGTCTGCTGGACGTTACCGTGCGCGCGCCGGCCGCTCCCGAGACGTTCGCCGGCGATGTTGTCGAGATGACCAGCCTCGGGCTCTCGATCGGGCAAACCGCGCAAGGCGGGTATCTGACTGCGGGTTTCAATCGCGAAACCACCGCCGCCTTGCGCGACAACGCTCTCGTGCTCGGCAATCCGGTCACGGCTCTGTCGGCTACGCGACGCATTTTGGGGGAAGAAAAACAATGACGCGTCTTCGCACGCTGACGACTTTAGTTGCCGTGGCCTCACTGACCGCCTGCACCGATTACGCAACTTTCGTCACGGCGACAAATATCGGGATCAACGCCGATGTGAAAACGCAGGATGTCAGTATCGGATACGGCCGCACCGAACTGTTCACCGGGCCGGGTTATCCTGAGCAAGGCGAAGCACCGCGCGCGGTCGGCTACATCAATTCGGATTTGCACGTCTTCCAGCCGCATATAAGGCAGCTATACGCCACCGGCGATGCCGCGGAACTGGTGACCACGACATTGCCGTACCCGCCCGCTCCCAGCCCGCCGACCGAGCCCCCGTATTACGGGCAACGCAGGGCCCTCGTATTCGCCACCGGAGCGAATGTCGGTTTGAAGCTTGGCTTTGGCGCGGGGACGGCACCGGTGCCGAGCAGCATCAAATTCGGCTACAACCGCGAGGAGGCGTCCGTCATTCCGCTGCGCAGCGATGTCCCCACGGAGCAACACCGAGACAGGTACGCGCCGGTCCTCGCCTCCATGGACATGAATCTGGGCGGTACGGCCACCCCAGCGGGCACAAACCTCGGGATCACTCAATTTTTTGCCACGGGTTCGGCTGCCCGCAACCTTGCGGCTCGCGATGATTTTCGCCAGTACTTTCAATTCCAGGCGAAGGAGGCGATTAAATCGGCATCGCTCACGGCTAACTTTTTTTATGGCAATGCGGGTAAGAAGATAGAAGCATTTTGGAAGCCGAACGGCGCCGTCGATCAAGCGAACGACCGACGAATAAAAATCTGCATGAGCAAATACAATCTGACGGGCAGTGTCGCCTTCTTGATAAATGGCCGGCCCGAGGCGGAAAAAGACATCGTCATTTCATGCCTGCAGTTATGATGAGCTGGATGTCGGGACGCCGATAATGTCGCATACAGAAACGCTCGAAAGGGTCCCGAACTCAGACGTCGACCGGGTCAGGCAAGACTTTTTGGATGCCGGTGCCACAAGCGTCAGCGTCACCGATAACGGCGATGGCACATCCAAAGTCGTTGCCACATTCCCGGATTGAGATCGGCGGCGGCGATGCGTTCACCCGGGGAACGCGATAGTATTGTCGACTAGCTCGGGCTTGGGTGCCCATAGGAGTCCGCCATGGACACTTTTGTGCGTTGCGGCAGCCTGTTCACCGGAAGTGAGGACGAGCCGCAGCCCGGCGGCATGCTGGTCTTCGACCTCGACGGCCGGCTGTCCTATGTCGGCGCCGCGGCCGGTGCGCCACGGCGTGCGAAAGCCGACCGGCTGATCGACCATTCCGGGCATTTCGTCATGCCCGGGATGAT
>VAZF01000368.1 GCA_005888425.1 Alphaproteobacteria bacterium | reverse complement strand
GGCGGTGGGCATGCCGGCTGCGAAGCGGCTGCCGCGGCGGCGCGGCTCGCCGCCCGGACCGCGCTCCTGACGCATAGCCGCGCCACGATCGGCGAGATGTCGTGCAACCCGGCGATCGGCGGCCTCGCCAAGGGGCATCTCGTGCGTGAGATTGACGCGCTCGACGGGCTCATGGGGCGGGCGATCGACCGCGCCGGGATCCAGTTCCGGATGCTGAACCGCAGCAAGGGCCCGGCGGTGCGCGGGCCGCGGGCGCAGGCCGACCGCAAGCTGTACCGCCGCGCGATTTCCGAGTTGCTCGGCGACATCGATGGCCTCGCGATTGTCGAGGGCGCCGCCGAGGACCTGATACTCGACGCGGCCGGGCGGGTCGCCGGTCTCGTACTGGGCGACGGGCGGCGGCTGGCGGCCGGGCGAGTCGTGCTGACGACCGGGACGTTTCTCGGCGGCCTCATCCATATCGGCGAGGAGAAGATCCCCGCCGGGCGGGTCGGCGAAGCGCCGTCGCTGGGCCTGTCACAGACCCTGAAGCGCTGCGGCTTTGCGCTGGGCCGGCTGAAGACCGGCACGCCGCCGCGGCTCGACGGCAAGACAATCGACTGGGCCGGGCTGGAGGTGCAACCCGGCGACGATCCGCCCCTGCCCTTTTCGTTCCTGACCCGTCGGATCACGACACCGCAGATCGTCTGCCACATCACCGAGACCAATCCACGGACGCACGACATCATCCGCGCCAATCTCGCCCGTTCGCCGCTTTACGCCGGGGACATCACCGGGATCGGGCCGCGCTATTGCCCCTCGATCGAGGACAAGGTCGTCCGGTTCGCCGAGCGCGAGCGGCACCAGATCTTTCTCGAGCCTGAAGGGCTCGACGACGACACGATTTACCCGAACGGCGTCTCTACCTCCTTGCCGCGCGACGCGCAGGCGGCGTTTATTGCAACAATCCCCGGGCTGGAGCATGCCGTCATGCGGCGGCCCGGCTATGCGATCGAATACGATTATGTCGATCCGCGCGAGCTCCACCCGACCCTGGAGACGCGCCGCGTGGCGGGTCTCTACCTCGCCGGCCAGATCAACGGCACGACCGGGTATGAGGAAGCCGCGGCACAGGGCCTTGTTGCCGGGCTGAATGCGGCCTTGGCGGCCTCGGGCGCGGCGCCGCTCGTGCTCGACCGGGCCGACGCCTATATCGGCGTCCTGGTCGACGATCTGGTGACGCGGGGGACGAGCGAGCCCTACCGCATGTTCACCTCGCGCGCCGAGTACCGGCTGACCCTGCGGGCCGACAATGCCGATCAACGGCTGACCCCGATCGGGCTCGCCTATGGGGCGATCGGCGGCGAGCGCGCCCAGGCCTTTGCCGGGAAGATGGCGGCGCTGGACGCGGCGCGGCGGCTGGCCGGCGAGTTGCGGCTGAGCCCGACCGCGTTGCGGCGGCACGGTCTCATGGTCAATGCCGACGGGATCGCGCGCTCGGCCGCGGAATTGCTGGCTCACCCCGGGATCGATATGGCGCGGCTCGCGGCGATCTGGCCCGAGCTGAGCGGCATCTCGCCCGATATCGCCGAGCAGCTCGCAATCGATGCGCTCTATGCCGGGTACCTGGAGCGGCAGGCGCGCGATATAACGGCTTTCCGCCGGGATGAGGCTCTGCTGCTGCCGGACGGGCTCGATTACGGCGCGATCGGCGGGTTGTCGGCGGAAATCCGGGGCAAGCTCGCCGCCGCCCGGCCGGCGACCTTGGGCGCCGCCGCGCGGATCTCCGGCGTCACGCCGGCGGCCCTCGTGGCGCTGCTGCAATACGTCAAACGCCGGCCGGAGCCGCGCGCCGCGTGACTTCCTTAGGTCCGGAGGGCTTCGCGGCGCTGACCGGTGTTTCACGTGAAACAGTGGCGCGGCTGGAAGGCTACGCCGAACTCCTGAAGCGCTGGTCGGGGCGGATCAACCTCGTCAGCCGCAATACGCTCGGCGATTTGTGGCGACGCCATTTCCTCGATTCGGCGCAATTGCTGCCCCTCATCCCGCAAAAGGCGCGCAGCCTCGTCGATCTTGGCAGCGGCGCCGGGTTTCCCGGGCTGGTCCTGGCAATCCTGGGCGTCTCCGGGGTCGAGTTGATCGAAAGCGATAAGCGCAAGGGCGTGTTTTTGCGGGAGGCGGCCCGCCTTACGAATACGCCGGTCAAGATCAGCGATTCCCGAATCGAGACGGCGAAGCCGCATGCGGCCGATGTCGTGACCGCGCGAGCCTGCGCGCCGCTCGACAAGCTTTTGCCGTTGGCGCAACGGTTTATCGGTCCGAACACACTTTGCCTGTTCCTGAAGGGCGAGCATGTCGCGGATGAATTGACCGCAGCCCAACGGGATTGGAGAATGAAGGCGGCGCAGCTGCCCAGCCGCGCCGACCCGAGGGGGGTCATTCTCAGACTGGAGCAGGTCACCCGTGAGCCTGAGGGGGGAGGGTGAGGCGCGCGCCAATTCCGGCGCCCGGCGCGCGCGCATCATCGCGATTGCCAATCAGAAGGGCGGTGTCGGCAAGACCACGACAGCGGTAAATCTCGCGACGGCCTTGGCCGACCGCGGCCGCCGCGTGCTGCTGATCGATCTCGATCCGCAGGGGAATGCCAGCACGGGCCTCGGCTTCGCGCCGGCCGATCGCGGCAAGACCAGCTACGATTTATTGCGCGGCGACGCGGAGTTGGACACCGCGATGACCGCGACGATTGTATTGCGACTTTTTCTCGTGACCGCCTCGGCCGATCTCGCCGGCATCGAATTGGAAATAGCCCAGGAAGACCGCCGCGAATCGCTGCTGGCGCGCTCATTGCGCGGCCAGACCACCGGGTTCGACGAGGTGCTGATCGACTGCCCGCCCTCGCTCAATCTGTTGACGATCAATGCCTTGACGGCGGCGGACAGTGTGCTCGTGCCACTGCAATGCGAATACTACGCCCTCGAAGGCATGGCGCAGCTGATGCGCACGATCGAGCGGGTGCAGCAGGGGCTCAACCCCCGCCTCGTGCTCGAGGGCGTGCTGCTGACAATGTATGACCAGCGCAACAATTTATCGGAGCTGGTCGCCGACGATGTGCGGCGGCACCTCGGCGACAAGGTCTTCAAGGCCGTGATTCCGCGCAATGTTCGGGTCTCGGAGGCGCCGTCGCACGGCATGCCGGTGTTGATGTATGACCCGCGCTGCGCCGGTTCAGACGCCTACACGGATCTCGCGATCGAGATGCTGCGGCGGAATTCCGGCGTCCCGCGCGAGCGGCGGGGGGCGGCGGCATGAGCGGCGGCGTCGGCGATCGAGCGAAGCGGCCGCAGCTCGGGCGCGGTCTGTCGGAATTGTTCGGCGAGGGTGGCGCGCGCGTCCTGGCCGGACCAGGGGCGCCGCGCACCGTGCCGATCGAGGCAATCCGTCCGTCACCGTTCCAGCCGCGGCGGCGCTTTGCCGAAGCCGAGCTCGACGGCCTCGTGCAATCGATCCGCGAAAAGGGCATCGTCCAACCGCTCCTGGTGCGGCCGGTCGACGATCTGGTTGATAACGTCGTTGCTGATTCCGGCGACCCCGGGGCGGAATTCGAGCTGGTCGCCGGCGAACGGCGCTGGCGAGCGGCGCAGCGTGCCGGATTGCACGAGGTGCCGGTCGTCATCCGGCCGTTTGGCGATTCCGAGGTCTTGGAGATCGCGCTCGTCGAGAATCTCCAGCGGGAGGATTTGACACCGCTCGAGGAGGCGGAGGCCTACAGCCGCTTGATGCGAGAGTTCGGGCATAGCCAGGGCGATGTCGCCGAGACAATCGGCAAAAGCCGCAGCCATGTCGCCAACACATTGCGATTGCTGGCCTTGCCGCCGGCCGTGAAGCGCCAGCTCGACGAGGGTGCGCTGAGCGCCGGGCATGCCCGCGCGTTGTTGGCGGCACCCGACCCGGCGGCGCTGGCCGGCGAGGTGGTGCGGCGCGGTCTGAATGTGCGCGCGACCGAACTCCTGGTGCGGCGGCGGGCGGCCACACCCGAGCCGCGCCAGCGCAAACCGCGCGATCACGACACGGTGGCGCTGGAACGCGACCTCGGCGCGAGCTTGGGACTGCGCGTGGCCTTGTCGCCAAAGGGGCGCGGCGGCGCGCTGACCTTGCACTATGCGAGCCTCGACCAGCTCGACCGCGTCTTGAAGCTGCTACGCGGCTGAGCGGGTACCGGCGCGGGCCATCTGCGCGACCGCAAACATCGCCTCGCGGCACAGGGTCTCGGCTGGCAAGCCAGTCTGCTTCATGCGGAATTCGGCCTCTGCGGCGCGGTCGAGCGCGTCGCGCAGGCGCGGCTCTGTCCAGCGCTGCAATTGGCGGCGCCAGCTGTCCTGCTGCTTAAAGAAGATCGGCGGGCGGGCGTTGCGGATCGCATTGTCGATCGAGCCGCCACCGATAAGCTGGATTGACAGCACATGCAGCCGGTGCAGATGGCGCAACAGCGCGCGGATGACCGTGACCGCGCTTTCGCCTTCCTGAAACACGCGCGCGAGGGCGCGATCGAGCGCCGCGGCATCGCCCTCGGCGGCAGCCAGCACCGCGTCGTCGAGCGACAGCGCGGCGCTGTCGCTGATGACGGTCTGCGCATCGGCGAGTTCGATGCGGCCGCCCGCGCCGGCGTAGAGCGTCAGCTTCTCCAATTCGGCGCGGGTCAGCAGGCGGTCGCCGCCCAAATGCTCGACGAGAAACGCGACGGCGTCGCGGCTGATCGCGATGCGATGCGCCGCAAAGGTGTCGCGGATGACCGCGGCGAGATCGCGCGCGTTGTCGGGGTAGCAACCGATCGCGGCGGCATGCGCCGCCTCCTCGAAGGCGCGGCGCAACGCCGAGCGGCTCGGCAATTCGCCAGCCTCGGCGACGACCATCGCGTCGCCCGGCATGTCGGCGAGAAAGCGCGCGAAAAGCGGCGCCTGCTGATCGCCGGCATCGCGCAGGCGGACGACGCGGCGGCCCGCCATCAGGCTGATCTGCGCCGCCTCGTCGGCAAGGCGCGCCGGATCGGCGGCGAGTGTCGCGGCGGTCAGCTCGGCGACGCGGAACGGGTCGCGCAGATCGGGGCAGACCGCGCGCGCCAGCGTGTCGGCGCGCTCCCGCACGAGCCCGGCATCGGGCCCGAACAGCAGCACGGCGCGAATCTGCGGGTCGGGCCGGCGCAGAAACCCCTCGATCTGACCGGCGGCTACTTTCATGCGTTGCGTCTCGCCAGCAACATGCGAGTCATATCCTCGGGATCGACCGTTCAGGGCTTCGTTTCGGTGGCGCGGCGCTGCAGAAACAAGGTCAGCCGGGTCACGATATCGCGCCGCAATTCCTCGACCGCGCGGATGTCACGGTCGCATCGAGCTTGCCGCGGCTGCCAAGCCCGGTCTGCTGAATGCCGAGATCGGACCGCGTCGCGGTCAGCAGGGTGTCGAGGCGGTAGCGTTGCGGCGACGGCGTGCCGTCGGGATTAAATGATTCGCGCAACGCCATCGCGAGGCGCTGACCAATCCGCTCAGGGATCGGGGCAACCTTGATCGCGCGCAATTCGGCGTCGGCGGGACCGGTGTCACGGTCGGCATAGAGCGGCGTCCAACCGCAGCCGGCGAGCGCGACGGCAGCGCCCAGCGTCAGCACGAGCAACAGGCGTGGGGTGGCCATTTCAGGCCACGAGATTGACGATGCGGTTCGGCACGACGACGACTTTCTTCGGCGGACGCCCGGCGAGCTGATGCGCGACCTGCGGCAAAGCGAGCGCCGCCTCTTCGACATCGCGCGCCGCGGCGTCGCGCGGCAGTTCGACAGTGCCGCGAAGCTTGCCGTTTACTTGTACCGCAATCGTGACCTGCTCGTCGCGCGCGAGCTCGGGATCGGCGGTCGGCCACGCGGTGTCGGCGATCCACTCCGGATGACCGAGAGTTTGCCACATCTCTTCGGCGAGATGCGGCATCATCGGGCCGAGAAGGCGCGTCGCCGCTTCCAGGCCTTCGCGCAACACCGCGCCGGCGCCAGCCTCTTTGGCGGGCAGGTCTTCCAGGGCATTGGTCAATTCGCGGATGCGCGCGACGGCGCGGTTGAAGCGGAATTTATCGAGATCGTCGGTGACCGCGGCGATCGTCTTGTGGGTGACGCGGCGCAATGCCATCAGCGCCGGCGACAGGCGGTCGGGTATCGCGCTGCCGGGCGGCGGCAGCGGCGCGGCGGGTTCCGAGACGAGCCGCCATAACCGGTTGACGTAACGCCAAATGCCTTCAATGCCGGTCGCGGTCCATTCGAGATCGCGCTCTGGCGGGCTGTCGGACAACAAATAAAGCCGCGCGGTGTCGGCGCCGTAGGTGTCGACGATATCGTCGAGGTCGACG
>VAZF01000367.1 GCA_005888425.1 Alphaproteobacteria bacterium | reverse complement strand
GGCGATGTCGGCGGCCGCGTCGGCGTCACCTTTGCGTGGTAGATAACCGCGCGAACAACACGCGGAGCCGAACGCAATGATGCTGTGGAAAACTGCCGGCCGGTGCGCCGTCTGCGCGGCGGCGCTTCTTCTTGCCTCCTTTCCGCTCCTTGCGCAGAAGGAGCACGCGGCCCCGCCTGCTGCGAAAGCTGGCGCTGCGGCCGGCAAGAGCGAGACAGCCGGCAAACCGGCGGCCGCGCCGGCCACCACGGCTCCTGCCGAAGGGCCGGCGCCGCAGCCACAGAGCCCGCAAGCCGCGGTGGGCGAATTTCAGCCGGTGCTGCACGCGCAGGGCGCCAAGATCGCGACCTGCATGGACACGATCGTCGCCGAATCCGCCTCCGTGATCGACGCCCCGCACACCGCAATCTCGAGCTGGACGACGGCGGCGCCGAACGACAACGTGTTTGTCTCGATCGTCGGGCTCAACTACGCCAACAAGGCGACCCCGAACGGCGCGGCGATCCTGTTCGCCGCACCGCTCGGCTCCGGCAAATGCGAGGGCGGCACCGTGCAGATTTACCCCTTCGGGCAATCCTGCAGCGCGCTGCAAGCCTCGCTGATCAAGGAGGGGCATACAATCGCGACGCTGCGCGCCTTGCCGGTCGTCGAAACGAAGAACGGCTATCGCGACGTGCTGATCCCGACGGCCGGCGGCGGCTGCGTGCTGGTGTCGGTCGGGATGCGGCAATAGCAGTTTGCCGCGGTGGTCGTCGGGGTTCGTCAATGCACGGTTGGGATGCCAAACAATATCTGCGCTTCGCCGACGAGCGCACACAGCCGGCGCTCGATCTCTTGGCGCGCATCGATCTCGCGGCGCCGCGGCGGATCGTCGATCTCGGCTGCGGTCCCGGCAACAGCACGGGCCTGCTGCGCGATCGGTGGCCCGAAGCGGCGATCACCGGGCTCGACAGCTCCGCCGATATGCTGGCGGCGGCGCGGCGCGATCATCCCGGCATCGAGTTCGTTGTCGGCGACATCGCGAGCTGGGCGCCCGCCCAGCCTTACGATCTCGTCTTCTCGAATGCGGCGCTGCAATGGGTCGGCAACCACGAACGCCTGCTGCCGCAGCTGATCGAAGCCGTCGCGGCCGACGGCATCCTCGCAGTGCAGATGCCCCGCAACCACGATTTCGCGACGCATCGGCTGATGCGCCAAGTCGCGGCCGAGGCGCCGTGGCGCGACAAGCTCGCCGGCGCACGCGACCCCTCGCCGGTCAAGCCGCCCGAATTTTATTACGACTGCCTCGCCCCAAAATGCCGCTCCCTCGTGCTGTGGGAAACCAACTACATCCAGGTGATGGACGGGGTGGGTGCGATCATTGCCTGGCTGCATGGCACTGGCTTGCGCCCGTTTCTGGCGCGTCTCGAGGCGCAGGAGCAGGAGCTTTTCCTCGATCGCTATGCCGCGCTCCTCGCCGAGGCGTTTCCGGTGCAAAACGACGGCAGGATTCTGCTCCCCTACCCGCGCCTGTTCTTCATCGCCACACCCAAATGAGCAAACGTGCAGGGCCGAAGAGCGCAACCTATTTCGCCATGACCGGGCGCCGCGGAAGAGGCGGAATGCGCTTCGCTTTTCCGCCCTACGCAACTAGGTTTCCGCCTCGGATTGCCCGAGGTTGGGCATCGTGTGACGGAGCATGCGCATGTTGGAGATGGCCGGCCGGATGGGGGTGCTCGGCACCGAAACCGCCTTCGAGGTGCTGGCGCGCGCCAATGCGCTGGCGGCGCAGGGCCGCTCGATCATCAATCTCGGCATCGGCCAGCCCGATTTTCCGACCCCGCCGCATATCGTCGAGGCCGGCCGCAAGGCCCTGGCCGACGGTCATCACGGCTATACACCAGCCAACGGCATCCCGTCGCTGCGCGCCGCCGTTGCCGTGGATCTTTGGCGCCGCCACAAAGTCGAGGTGTCGCCCGACCAGGTGCTCGTCGTGCCGGGCGGCAAGGTCACGATGTTCTTCGCGATCATGATGTTCGGCGAGCCGGGGGTGGAGATCCTCTACCCGAACCCCGGCTTCCCGATTTACGAAAGCGTCATCAAGTTTTCCGGCGCGACGCCGGTGCCGGTGCCGCTTCACGAGAGCAAGGGCTTTTCGTTCAGCGCCGAGGAGGTGCTGGAAAAGATCACGCCGAAGACGCGGCTCCTGATCATCAACAGCCCGGCCAATCCGACGGGCGGCGTCGTGCCGCGCGCCGAACTCGACCGCCTCGTCGCCGGTCTCGAAAAGAACCCGCATGTCGCGGTCATGAGCGACGAGATCTATGGCGAGATCCTCTATGACGGCGCCGAGCATGTCAGCCTGCTCTCCTATCCCTCGATCCGCGAGCAGGTCATCCTGCTCGACGGCTGGAGCAAGACCTATGCGATGACCGGCTGGCGCATGGGGTACGGCGTCTGGCCGAAGGCGCTGTTCCCGCATGCCGAGCGGCTGGCGATCAATTGCCATTCCTGCGTCAACGCGGCGACGCAATGGGCCGGCATCGCCGCCCTCGAAGGCCCGCGCGAGCCGGTCGAGCGGATGGTCAAGGCCTTCGCCGAGCGGCGCGAAGTCATCGTCGCGGCGTTGAATTCGCTGCCGGGGGTCCGCTGCGTCCAGCCGGGCGGTGCGTTTTACGCGTTCCCGAACATCTCGGGGACCGGCTACAGCGCCCGCGACTTGCAGAGCGAGCTGCTCGACAAGGTCGGGGTCGCGACGATCGCCGGCACCAGCTTTGGGGCATTCGGCGAGGATTACCTGCGCTTTTCCTACGCCAGCAGCGTCGAGGCGATTAGCGAGGCGATCGAACGCATCCGCCAGCTTCTTGGCAACCTTCCGCGTAAAAATTAGGCATAACCGCCTCGATTTGCCTAATCTCGCGGCAGAAAACCCCGATCTGCCGTCGCTATCGTCGCCCGCTGCCCTGGCATGGGTTATGCTCTGTCTTGGCATCAGCGCGGGCCAGCCCGCACAGAGAGTGGATCGATGAAGAAGGTCGAAGCGATCATCAAGCCGTTCAAGCTCGACGAGGTGAAGGAGGCGCTTCACGAGGTCGGCATCAAGGGCATCACCGTGACCGAGGCCAAGGGCTTTGGCCGGCAGAAGGGCCACACCGAACTCTATCGCGGCGCCGAATACGTCGTCGATTTCCTGCCCAAGGTCAAAATCGAGGTGGTCATGGAGGAATCGATGGTCGAGCGCGCCGTCGAGGCAATCCAGCAGGCCGCGCATACCGGCCGGATCGGCGACGGCAAGATCTTCGTCTCGACGATCGATGAGGCGATCCGCATCCGCACCGGAGAGCGCGGCCCCGATGCGATTTGATTCTGACGCGATTTGATCCCGATGCGATTTGACCGGAAAATCCGGGGCTCGATGCGCTCTCTCGCGGGCTTGACAGCCCTGGCGCGAGACTTTCTTGTGACCGCGAGCGGCGGCGCCACGCCCACCCCGGAAGGGCTGGCCGGGCGACAATCGGGCCCGCCGCAAGAGCTTCTTTAATCCCCTCAACCTTAAACACACGGAACCGTGCGATGGCCGATACGAAACAAGTCCTCGATATGATCAAGGAGCACGACGCCAAATACGTCGATTTCCGCTTCACCGACCCGCGCGGCAAGTGGCAGCACCTGGCCCACCACGTGCGCACGATCAATGACGAGTTCCTCAACGAGGGGGTGCCGTTCGACGGCTCATCCATCGCCGGCTGGAAAGCGATCAACGAGTCGGACATGCTGCTCGTTCCGGATTGCGCGACCGCCGTTCTCGACCCGTTTGCGGCGCAGACCTCGGTCATCGTGTTCTGCGACACGCATGAGCCGCTGACTGGGCAACCCTATGGCCGCGATCCGCGCTCGATCGCCAAGAAGGCCGAGCAGCACCTGGTTTCGACCAATATCGGCGATACCGCCTATTTCGGGCCCGAGGCCGAGTTCTTCGTGTTCGACGATGTGCGCTACGCCAGCACGATGAACGGCGCGATGTACGAGATCGACAGCGAGGAAGGCCCCTACGTCAGCGCCAAGCAATACCCCGACGGCAATACCGGCCACCGGCCGCCGATCAAGGGCGGCTACTTCCCGGTGCCGCCGGTCGACAGCCAGAGCGATCTGCGCGCCGAGATGCTGTCGGTCATGTTCGACATGGGGCTGCAGGTCGAAAAGCACCATCACGAGGTCGCGCCGTCGCAGAACGAACTGGGCTTTCTCTATTCGACGCTGGTGCGCACCGCCGACAACATGCAGATCTACAAATACGTGGTCCACAATGTCGCGCACCAATACGGCAAGACGGCCACCTTCATGCCGAAGCCGATCAAGGGCGATAACGGCTCCGGCATGCACACCCACCAGTCGGTGTGGAAAGGCGAGCGGCCGACCTTCGCCGGCAATCTCTACGCCGATCTGTCGGAGACGGCGCTCTATTACATCGGCGGCATCCTGCGGCACGCGAAGGCGCTGAACGCTTTTACGAACCCGTCGACGAACAGCTACAAGCGGCTCATTCCCGGCTTCGAGGCGCCGGTGCTGCTGGCCTATTCGGCGCGTAACCGCTCGGCCGGCTGCCGCATCCCGATCGTATCGAGCCCGAAGGCGAAGCGGGTCGAGGTGCGTTATCCGGATGCCGCCGCCAACCCGTATCTCGCGTTTGCCGCGATGCTGATGGCCGGGCTCGACGGCGTCCAGAACCGCATCCACCCCGGCGATGCGATGGACAAGAACCTCTACGATCTGCCGCCGGAGGAGCTGAAGGACATCCCGACCGTCTGCGGCTCGCTGCGCGAGGCGATTGAGGAGTTGCACAACGACCACGCCTTCCTGACAAAAGGCGACGTGTTCACGACCGACTTCCTCGAGTCCTACATGGAGCTGAAATGGGAGGAGGTGTACAATTTCGAGCACACACCCCACCCCGTCGAGTTCCAGATGTACTATTCGGTCTGAGGATTGCGCCCCGGCGCGTTCGCGCGCCGAGACGAGGGGGATGCATGGCCGGCCCAAGTTGAATTGACTTGGCCGGCCATGCGCCGTTTCAGAACATGCTTATCGCTGAGCTGGGAGGCTTTCGCGCCGCCATGCGCGATGCCTAAATTTTAGGCGGCAGCACGCGCAACAGAACGAAATCCCACCGCCGTTTTTCGCGACCCGGGACGGAACGCCGCAGGGATTCCGCGCCGGCGCCGGCCGACTTGGCACGATTCTTGGTCTAACCGGCTGACGTCTTCGCCGTCATCGGCATGGGCCGGTATGCAGAACCTCGATCAAAGGGGAGTGAGTCGATGAGAACCCTCTACCGCTTCGGGCAGCGCGCCGTCTGCGCCGCCTCGCTTCTGTCGCTATGGGCGCTGGCCGCCATGGCGCAGACCGCGCCGCCGGCCGGCGCTCCCGCGGCGGCTCCTGCCGCAGCTCCGGCCGCTGCGGCGGCAAACGCCATCAACAGCGGCGACACGGCGTGGATGCTGACCTCGACCGCGCTGGTCCTGATGATGACGATCCCGGGGCTGGCGCTGTTTTACGGCGGCATGGTGCGCAAGATGAACGTGCTCGCCACGGTCATGCAGAGCTTTGCGATCACCTGCCTGGTCACCGTGCTGTGGATGGTCATCGGCTACAGCCTGGCCTTCACCGAGGGTAATCCGTTCTTTGGTGGTTTCAGCCGCTTGCTGCTCGATGGCATGGGCATCGATGCGATCAACGATCTCGCGAAGACGATCCCCGAATCGGTCTACATGTGCTTCCAGATGACGTTCGCGATCATCACCCCCGCGCTGATCTGCGGCGCGTTTGCCGACCGTATGAAATTCTCGGCGCTGCTGTGGTTCATCGGTCTGTGGTCAATCCTCGTCTACGCGCCGATCGCGCATTGGGTATGGGGGCCGGGCGGCTTCCTCAACGACGCCGGCATCCTCGACTTCGCCGGCGGCACGGTCGTGCACATCAATTCCGGTGTCGCCGGGCTCGTAGCGGCGCTCGTTCTCGGCAAGCGCCGCGGCTATCGCAGCGAGCCGATGGCGCCGCACAATCTCGTGCTCAGCGTCGTCGGTGCCTCCCTGCTGTGGGTCGGCTGGTTCGGGTTCAATGCCGGTTCGGCGGCGGCGGCGAACGGCAACGCCGGGATGGCGATGGCGGTGACGCAGATCGCGACCGCGACGGCGGCGCTGACCTGGATGTTTGTCGAGTGGGCGCTCAAGGGCAAACCCAGTGTTCTCGGCATCATCTCGGGAGCGGTCGCAGGTCTGGTCGCGATCACGCCCGCCTCGGGATTCGTCGATCCCAAGGGATCGCTGATCATCGGCATCGCGGCCGGCGTGCTCTGCTATTGGGGCGCCACCGGGCTGAAGAACGCGCTCGGCTATGACGACAGCCTGGATGCGTTCGGCGTGCACGGCATCGGCGGGACGACCGGCGCGATCCTGACCGGGGTGCTAGCCGTCTCGGCGGTCGGCGGCGAAGGACATAGCGGCTTGGTCGACGGCAATGCGCACCAGGTCCTTGTGCAGCTCTATGGTGTCGGATGCACCGTCGTCTACGACGCGATCGCCTCGCTGATCCTGCTGAAGCTGATCGATCTCGTGATTGGGCTGCGCGTCGACGCCGACACCGAGCGGGAAGGGCTCGATCTCGCGATCCACGGCGAGGTCATCCAGTAGCGACGACAACGAGGAATAGCGCCGCTGCCGCACCTACTGAGCGGCAGTGGCGCCCCTCGCAGTTCAGCGAAAAAATCGACGCATTGCTGGGCAGTTACTTGCCTAAAAGTTGCGCATCGACAAAACCATTCAATTTTCAGTTCGCTAATCGAGGATAAGCGAGTAAACCGGCATTACTTTTGCAGCCGCTCGAACTGTCAATGACCGCGGCTTGGGTGAGGGGGAAGAAACCAATGAAACGAATCTTGCGAACGACACTGCCGAGAGGTGCAGCGACCCTGGCCATGGCGGCCGCCGGGGTGTTCGGCACAGCGCTTTCCGCATCGGCGCAGCAACCGGCGCCGCTGGTGCCTCCGGTCGTAGCGCCGGCGCCGGAGGCGCCCGCTTCGACAGCGATGACCACACCGTCGATGACGGGACCGCTCGTCGCGAATCCCAACCCCTGGAATTTCGACGCCGGGCCGGTCGGGAAAGTGTACGTGACCGGTGTCGTCAGCGGCCTCGGCTTGGCGCAGCAAAACGCGACGCCTGGCGACAAGGGTCTTCACCCCGATGTCAGCAATGCCCAGGCGATCGTGCAGACGACCGAAGGTCTGATCCAATTCTACGCCCAGGCCGGGCTCTACTCGTTTCCCGCCCTGGGACTGCCTTATGTCAGCGCGTGGCGGACGACCGGCGACTACTTCACGCCGGTGCCGGTGGCCTATGTAAAGCTGGCACCCACCGACACCTTCTCGGTGCAAGCCGGCAAGCTGTTCCCGCTGATTGGCGCCGAATACGCCTTCACCTTTCAGAACATGAATATCGAGCGCGGCCTCTTATGGGCGCAGGAGCCGATCATCAGCCGCGGCGTTCAGGCCAACTACACGCTCGGGCCGGTCGCCTTCTCGCTGTCGCTGAATGACGGGTTTTATTCCGACAGCTACAATTGGCTGACCGGTTCCGCCGCCTATACGATCGACAAGGCAAACACGCTGACCGTCGCCGCAGGCGGCAATTTCGGCCATACCAGCAAGAACGTTGTTTCCACAACGCTCCCGCCGACGTTCAAGTCACCCTTCTTCTACAACAACAGCGACATCTTCAATATCATCTATACCTATAGCGCGGCGCCGTGGACGATTACGCCGTACTTCCAATACAACCACGTCCCCTCGGGGCTCGGCTTTATCAGCGACAATGCGACAGTCGGCGGCGCCATCCTCGCCAGCTATGCGGTGAATGACAACGTCAGCGTCGCCGGGCGCGCGGAATACATCGGTTCGACCGGCAACGCCAACTCGCCCAACCTGCTGTTCGGGCCGAGCAGCAGCGCCTGGTCGCTGACCTTTACGCCGACCTACCAGGAAGGCATTTACTTTATGCGCCAAGAGCTGTCCTACGTGCACGCCAACAGCATCACCAACGGCTTCGCCTTCGGCAAAGCCGGCAACCAACGCGGCCAGGGCCGGGTCATGATCGAGGGCGGCGTGATATTCTAGCCGCAGAGGCGATTGGCACGCATCGTGCGTTGCTGCCCACCAGCTACGCCGCAGCGGGCCTTTTCGGAAGGATCGGAGCGATGAAGAAAATCGAAGCCATCATCAAGCCGTTCAAGCTCGACGAAGTGAAAAACGCGCTGCATGAGATCGGCGTCACCGGCATGACCGTCAGCGAGGTCCGCGGCTTCGGGCGCCAGAAGGGCCACACCGAAGTCTATCGCGGCGCCGAGTACGTCATCGATTTTCTGCCCAAAGTGAAGATCGAAGTCGTGCTCGACGATGCGCTGATGCCGCGCGCGGTCGAAGCGATCCAACAGGCCGCCAAGACCGACAAGATCGGCGACGGCAAGATCTTCGTCTTCTCAGTCGAGGAAGCATTGCGCATCCGCACCGGCGAGCGCGGCCGCGACGCAGTCTGACATAATTTCCCTCTCCCGCATTGCGAGAGAGGGAGCGATTACGGCTTGTCGGGCTTGTTCGTGTCTGGCGCGGTCTCGCCGGGTTGGAACG
>VAZF01000366.1 GCA_005888425.1 Alphaproteobacteria bacterium | reverse complement strand
CAGATCGTCGCGGGCGAGGTCTATTCGCCGCAGCAGGCGATCGACGACGAGCATATCCGCGCCGCCGGGCTGCTGATGGAGCGCAGCTATCCGACGCTCGACGAGACGCTGCCATTGGCGCCGACGCCGATCGAATTATCGGAGACGCCGGGTACCTACCGCCGGCCGGCGCCGCTGATCGGTGAGCACACCGACGAGATCCTCGGCTCGCTCGGCTACGGAGCGGGCGAGATCGCAGCGCTCCACACCGAGGGGGTCGTGTAAACCCTCAGATGCCGCTGCGCGGCGCCGGCGGCTGCGGCACGTCCGAATTCGTCAACACGCTCGGCTCGGTCGCGGTATCGAGCGTGATGCACAATTCGGACAGCTGGATGCCATAGAACAGGTTCTCGCCCGAGAACTGATCGGTGCCGATCGATTGGATCTGGCTTTGGGTGTGCTCCGCCAGCGCTTTCTGCGCGGCGCCCAGGATCGGGGTTCGGTCCTCGGCATTCGCCTCAAATTTCGCCTCGACATGCACCCGGTAGCGCGTTGTCGCGCTCAGCGCGGCCGCGCCCGAGCAGACCTTCTTGCCCTGCTTCAAGAGGCGCTGCACGGTATCGTCACAGCGCTTCTGCTGCAGCATCGCGTCCTCGATCTCCGACAGGTCCGACAGCGAGATCTCGCTGATGGCCGGGTCGGCGAGCGTATATTCGATCGAGCTTACACGCGTCGCGCCGAGGCTCGCATTGATGCTGTCGAGCAGTGCGCCCGACAGCGAAAATCCGCCGCTCTCCAGCCGGTCATGGACTTGGCTGGGGGTGGGCGATTTGCGCACCTTGGTCTCCAGCACATGGGGTTCGGCATCGCACACTTTCGCGTAGCGCCCGCCGCCTTCGACGACGTAGAGCGCTCCGGGACCGCGCAAGCGGCTCCCTCCATGTTCGGCGTTTTGTCTGTTGCGGTGCTATCCTAGGCCCCGGGATCGAAGTCCGATGTGAGCGGTTTCACACCAACAGGACTTTTTGCCACCGAATGTAACCCACCGAATGTAATAGGGTGATCGCGTGAGCAAGGCGTTCATCAAGGAAACCGAGGACGAGCCGGAGCCGGTCGTCGAAGCGCCGGCGCTTCCGGCTGGGGTGAAGAACTACATGACCCCCGAGGGGCACCGCCATATGCAGGAAGAATTGCGGCGCCTCATGCGCGAGGAGCGGCCGAAAGTCGTCGAGGTGGTCGCCTGGGCGGCCGGCAATGGCGACCGCTCCGAGAACGGCGACTACATCTACGGCAAGAAGCGCTTGCGCGAGATCGACAGCCGCATCCGGTTTCTGACAAAACGCCTGGAGTCAGCCGAGATCGTCGATCCGCATCGGCAGAAGAACCGGGACCAGGTATTCTTTGGCGCGACGGTCACCTATGCCGACCGGGACGGGACGGAAAAAACCATCACGATCGTCGGTATCGACGAGGCCGATCTCGACCAAGGACAGGTCAGCTGGGTATCGCCGATCGCCCGCGCGCTGATGAAAGCGCATGAGGGCGATGTTGTGGAATTGCGCACGCCCTCGGGCATCGAGCCGATCGAGATTATCGAGATCCGCTATCGGGACGACGCACTCGGCTGAATCGCATCAGACGGAATGTCGCCGCGATCCGGAAGCCACGGGCTCGGCGAAGCACAAAGCCGGATATGCCGCCACAGCCGTGCCTCCGACGGCATCGATAGCAAGCGGAACGGCAATGTCGCTTGATGCCAAAACGGGTTGAGGCTCGGCTCCCCGGTCAAGGCGGCGCCCCAGCGCTCTGCCAGTACCCGGCGCTCGGCGCGGTTGCGCGCCGCCTTTTCCGGATCGAGATGATCGAGCCCGCGGGTCTTTGATTCGAAATGCCGCAGCGTGACATGCGGCGTCCACAAAATCTTCAACCCGCTCGATCGTAATTTCAGCGCCAGATCGATATCGCTATGCGCGATCGGCAGTCCGGCCGCGTCGAACCCGCCATGCGCCAGAAAGGTCTCGCGTCGGATCGCGAGAAAGGCGCCGTCGACCGCGCTGACCGCGCGCGTCACGTGCCAGCGCCGGCCCGGCCCCGCCTCGGTCTGCGGTTCGTAGAGCCCGTCATGGATCGCCAGCCCCTGCCAGTCGAACAGGATGCCGGCGTGCTGCACGGTGCCGTCGGGATAGAGCAGGCGAGTGCCGACCGCGCCGACTTCCGGCCGCGACAGCAGGCCGCGCAGCTGCCGATCCCAGGCGTCACTGAGCATCACCATGTCGTCATTGGCAAAGACGATCAGCGGCTCTTCGCTAAGCTCGGCGGCCCGGTTGTTGAGCCGCGACCAGTTGAACGGCTCGTCCATCCGCTCGACCCGCGCCCAGGGCTCCGCCGAAAGGGTGTTGAGGATGCGCAACGTGTCCCGATCGCGGCTGCCATTATCGATAAGCAAGAAATGCAGCGCATCGGGACGTTCGGCGTGATCCCGCAGGCTCGCGACGAAATTGCCGAGATCGCTTCCATTGTCGCGGGTCGGGATAATGACAACGAGCGGCTCGGCCAGATCGCGCGGGCGCCAGCGGATTGCGAGAGAAATGGCTGCGCTGTCTGGCGGCTCGACGATGATCGGCCGCTTTTCGCCGGCCGCCATGACATAAGCCCAGACCGCCGCCTGATGCGCGCCGGGCGGGCTCTCGACGCCGGTTTCGGCATTACAGGCGACTAATGGCAAGGGGATATGACCGACATTGGTCTGGTCGGTGAGGTTCAGCAGCAACGAGGCCCGGGCGCTCGCGACCGAGCCGGTTACGACCTGTCCGGCGATCTCGGCATAGGCCGCGCGCTCGACCGCAACAGTTTCGCCGAAAGGATTGGTCTCGAGCAGCGTGTCGAAATCGACGAGCTGGCGCAGCAGCGGCGCTGAGCGGACGGTGCTCGCGTCGGATGCCGACACTGTTTCGGCATCGGTGACATAGGCCTTCGCGGCATAGCGCGTCGCGACGCCGGCCATCCATTCCAGCGCGCGGCGGTGCAACTCCGCCCCCTCGGCCAGAAAGAGCAGCCAGTCCTCGCCGCGCGACAGCGCGATGCGGCGCTCGGCGGCAGCGACGGTCTCGTTGGATGCCATCTCCGCCCAGGAGATGCGCGGATCGGCTGCGGCGGCGCGCTCGACAGCGCGGCGGGCCTCTGACTCGAGACCGATGACATAAAGCCGCCAATCGGCATGGCTCTGGGCCTGCACCGCGGCGAGCTGCGTGTAAATCCTGTCCAACACCGCCGGGTGCGCCGGCAGGATGATGGCGACACGCCAGGGGCGCAGCGGCGCCGGCGCGGGCGGCACGTCATAGAGCCGCCGAAAGCGGTCGTAGCCCGCGAGCGGCACGGCGGCTTCGGCCTGCAGGTCGGGCAATTTATCGGCGAGACGCCGCAGCGCATCCTGAAGGCGGGCGATCTCCTCGCCGAGCGCCATGATAGCCTCGACACCGCCGGCCGCCAGCCGACGCTCGAACAGCTGATGCTGGTCATCGAAGGAGCCGGCGAAAAACAATTCGCGCAGCGCTTCCGCATTGTCCGGCCGCAGCGCCGCGGCCTGGCGGTAGGCGGCAACCGCCTCGTTGTGCCGGCCCTGCAGTTTCAGAGCATGGCCGAGCTGCAAATGAATATCGGAATCAGCGGGCGCTTCGGCGAGGGCTTGGCGGTAGATCGCTTCCGCCTCGGCCGGCCGACCCGCATCTTTCAGCATGTTGGCGTATTGGACGCGGATATCGGTGCGTTCCGGCGCGAGCGTCAGGGCCGCCGCATAGGCCTCGGCCGCAGCCGCGTATTGCCGACCGTCGCGCAGCCGGTTGCCTTCGCGGATCTGCGCCTGGCAATCGGCGGTTTTTGCGGCGCGGCCGATCACACGAGACGCGGGCGGTCGCCCTCGACGATGATCCGCCACAACACGCGGCTCTCGCTCCGGTCGTAATCGCCATGTGCGCGGTGCATCGTCGCGCGGTCGTCGATGACCAGAACATCGCCCTTGCGCCAGTTGTGCGTGTAGACGATCTCGGGGCGGATCATGCGGTCGATCAAATCAGAGAGATAGGTGCGGCTCGCCTCGGGGCTCATGCCGTCGATGTGCAGCGTCTTCGTGATGTGGAAGAACACCGCGCGCGAGCCGTGCACCGGATGCGTGCGCACGATCGGATGGACAATCGGCTTGCTGTACTTCTCCCAATCTTCCGCGAGCGTGTCGTTCTTGCCGGTATCGAGACTGTTGACGGTGCGCATTGCCTCGAGACGGCGCTGCTCCGCTTCGGGCAACGCGGCGTAAGCGGCGCGCATCGTGGCGACGCTGGTGCCGCCGCCTTTCGACGGGATCTCGACACCATACAATATCGTCGCGGCCGGTGGGCGCTCGCGGTTTGTGTGGTCGGTATGCCAGCGCTCGGCCGGCTGCTGGCCGTTGCGGTGCCAGACAAGGCCGATATCGGGATAGCCCGGCATGTGGTGCTGCGAATAATGCTGCCGCATCGGGGGGCCGAAGATTTCCGCGGCGCCGAGGTATTGATCCGGGGTCAGGCTCTGGTCATGGAACACCAGAGCGAGATGCTCGGCCAGGGCGAGGGACAGCTTTTCGCGGGTTGCCGAATCGACCGGCTGTGACAGGTCGATCCCCGAAATCTCGGCGCCGATCGCCGGGGTCAGCGGTGTGATCGTCATCTCGGGCATGGCATCCTCGCGCTCGCAAGAGCTTCGTTTCGCGATAGTACCTCGGCGGCTCGGCGGTAAAAAGCGCGTTGGGCGTGATGTGGTGACCGGTATCAGGGTATAACCTGGTCGGACGGCTCGCCGCAGGCTGGACCATGCCGAGATTTCGTCCGCCCCGCGGAAGCGGTATCACGAGGAGCCTATGAGCGCGCTCGCGACCGCTGCGATCTATTTCGGCGCGTTCGTCGCGGTCGGGGTCATCGTCAAAGTCGCCGCCGGTCGATGGCTCAAGATGCGGGACATCGACCTGTCCGAGGTTCGCCGGCAACTCGGACCGAACCGCCGCAAATCGAGCCGGTTTCTGCTCGGCATGTGGCGCAAAGACGACCCGGATTAGCCCGATCTAGTTTCCGAGCCATACCTTGATCGCGCCGGCGGCGGCCTGGGCGGCGCGGGCGTCGATTTCGGCTTTGGACAGCGTGCTCAGCGGGTGGTCGATGACGACCGGCATGAGGTCGGGCATGCCGAGCGCGGCACGCTGCACCTCGGCCTCGTGCAGAAATTCGGTGGTCACAACAACCGCGGTCGGCCGCCCCAGCGCTTCCAGTTTGATGCCGTCATGCGTACAGCACGACGTGCACGACCCTCAATCGCCGATCGCGGTCAGGACGATGTCGTTCTCGGCAACGATCTGCGCGAGGAGCGCCGGATCGGCGTTCTTCGAGAAGCTTTCCTTCTTGTAGTAATGAACCACC
>VAZF01000365.1 GCA_005888425.1 Alphaproteobacteria bacterium | reverse complement strand
GAGGGGCGCCCAGAAGCTCGGCCATCCCGTGCCGCTGTTGAATTTGGTTCCGGCGTCGAACAGCGGCTGGCCGCAGGCGGCGCAGTGATAGATCCCGGCGCCGTGTTGCTTGTCGAGCGGGCTCGTCCCGGCGCGCTCGGTGCCGTGCTGGCGCAGTACCCGGTATTGCTCGGGGTTCAGCTTGCGACGCCATTCCTCGTCGCTGTGCTCGACCTCGAAATGCTTGTCCGATTTCGATGATGCGCCGCGGCCGCTCAAGCGGCCCAACAAACCTTCTGCCATATCGCTTGCCTCGCCCACAGCGGTGGTGCTGCCGTCAATATCGGGCGCGCCGGCCTCGCCGTGAAGGGCTTATCGGAAGAGAAGCGTTGATAGATAGGTGCGGAGCTGGTCGCCGCGCTCAATGCACCCGTTCGCCGATCTCGGGTTCCGGGCGGAGCAGCTCCGCCGTCGAGCGCGCGATCCAGCACCACACGACGCAGGTCAGCTCGTCATCGCCGCCGCGCAGCCGCTCCGCTTCGCGTTCGGCGACGGTGACCGCCTCCGCCCCATGCCGCCGCACGAGCAGCAACGCGGCCTCCCAGATCTTGCGCTCGTTGGTCATCATCATAGTCGTAAATCCCGCCGAGCCGGTTCGGTTCCACGCAAACCGCCGCCCGTCTTGAGCAGCGACGGGCGCGCCCAATATATTGTTATTTGCACTCGCTCGTATACTGCATCCTGCTTGCGCGAGGTGCAAGCGCTCCTATAATCGCCGCCATCATGCCAGACCTGTTTGACGCTCTCGTGCCGCCCAAAAGCAATGGCTCGGGCGACAGTTATTCTGCCAAGGATATTGAGGTCCTAGAGGGGCTGGAACCGGTGCGCCGGCGCCCCGGAATGTATGTCGGCGGCACCGACGAACGCGCGCTGCATCACCTCGCCGCCGAAGCGCTCGACAATGCGATGGACGAGGCGGTCGCCGGCCATGCAACGCGAATCGAGCTCGAGCTCGACGCGGTAGGATCGGTCACGGTGCGCGACAACGGCCGCGGCATCCCGGTCGATCCGCATCCGCGCTTCCCGAAAAAGTCCGCGCTCGAAATCATCCTGACCATGCTGCATTCGGGCGGCAAGTTCGGCGGCGATGCCTACAAGACATCGGGCGGGCTGCACGGCGTCGGCATCTCGGTCGTCAACGCGCTCTCCGATCGGCTCGATGTCGAGGTCGCGCGCGACCGCAAGCTGTGGCGCCAGAGCTATCGCCGCGGCGTGCCGCAGGGCCGGGTCGAGGATTGCGGGCGCGCTCGAAGGCGTATCTGTTCCGCGGCGTCGAGATTCGCTGGCGCTGCGATCCCTCGGTGCCGCGGCCCGACGGCATACCGCAGGAAGCGCGGCTGCATTTTCCGAACGGGCTCGGCGATTTCCTCGCCGCGAGCCTCGCCGACCGGCCGCTGTTGACGCCAAAGCCGTTTCTCGGCCGCGCCGAATTCCCGGATGGTGGCCCAGGGGGAGGCAGCGTCGAGTGGGCCGTCGTGTGGCCAGAAGACGAAGAGGACGGCTTCTGCCATTCCTATTGCAACACGATCCCGACGCCGGAGGGCGGCACGCACGAGGCCGGGCTGCGCCAGGCGCTGACCCGCGGCATCCGCGCCTATGGCGAGTTGATCGGGCATCGCCGCGTCGCCGCGGCGACGGGCGATGACGTGACGGCCGGCGCGGCGATGCTGTTGTCATTGTTTCTGCGCGACCCGCAATTCCAGGGTCAGACCAAGGAGCGCCTCGCTTCCGCCGAGGCGGCGCGCATCGTCGAGACCGCGCTGCGGGACCATTTCGATCATTGGCTCAGCGCCGACCCGGCGACGAGCCGCGTCCTGCTCGACCGCATCGCCGAGCGCGCCGAAGAGCGCCAGCGCCGGCGTCAGCAGCGCGAGATGGCGCGCAAGAGCGCGACCCGCAAGCTGCGCCTGCCGGGGAAGCTCTCGGATTGCACGCGCGACAGCGCCCAGGGCACCGAGATCTTTCTCGTCGAGGGCGACAGCGCCGGCGGCTCGGCGAAGCAGGCGCGCGACCGCGACACGCAGGCGATCCTGCCGTTGCGCGGCAAGATCCTCAATGTCGCGAGCGCCTCGGCCGACAAGATGCGCGCCAACCAGGAACTGAACGACCTCGTGCTCGCCCTCGGCTGCGGCATCGGCTCGCATTACCGCGAGGAGTCGCTGCGTTATGAGCGCGTCATCATCATGACCGATGCCGATGTCGACGGCGCGCATATCGCCTCGCTGTTGATGACATTTTTCTTCCGGGAGATGGCAAAGCTCGTCGACAACGGCCATCTCTTCCTCGCGCTGCCGCCGCTCTACCGAATGACCCAGGGCGAGGTGACGCATTACGCGCGCGACGACGCGCATCGCGAGGAGTTGCTCGCGACGACATTCAACACCCGCGGCAAGGTCGAGATCAGCCGCTTCAAGGGGCTCGGCGAGATGCCGGCGCGCTATTTGAAGGCGACGACGATGGACCCGAAGCTGCGCACGCTGCTGCGCGTGACCTTGCCGTCGCGCCCGCATTCGACGCTGACCGATCCCGCGGCGATCGAAACGGCCGATGAAGGCTTTCGCCGCACCGAGAAACTGGTCGAGACCTTGATGGGACGGCGTCCGGAACTGCGCTTCGACTACATCCAGAAAAACGCCCGCTTCGCCCGCGACCTCGATTTGTAGCAAGCCGTTTTAGGGCGGAAAGGGACAGCGTATCCGCCGGTCGGCGCGCCGAGGTCCCTAGCGCTTTCGGCCGATCACGAATGTCAGCCCCGTGGCAGACCCATCTTGCTTTGATCTTGGCTTCCGGTACGCTTGTGCGGCGGCCTTGCGACCAGATTGGAGTTACTGCGAATGACGACCGGTACGGTCAAATGGTTCAATTCCCAAAAGGGTTACGGGTTCATTCAGCCGACCAGCGGCGGCAATGATGTGTTCGTGCACATTTCAGCCGTCGAGCGGGCCGGCATGGATGGCCTGCAGGAAGGACAGAAGCTGAGCTTCGAGCTCGAACAAGGACAACGCGGCCGGGTCTCGGCTGTCAACCTGCGTCCGGCCTAGCCGTCGGTCGTCAAAGGGGCGCTTCGGCGCCCCTTTTTTCCTGGTTCCAACCGACTGGTTTCAACAACGAAGGAGCACTCTTTGGCAAAGGAAGATCTGATCGAATTCGAGGGCACCGTCATGGAGCTGCTGCCCGATGCGCGCTTTCGCGTGCGCCTCGACAACGGCCATGAGACGCTCGCTTACTCGTCCGGCAAGATGAAGAAAAACCGCATCCGGATCCTGGCCGGCGATCGCGTCACGGTCGAGATGACGCCCTATGATCTGACCAAGGGCCGGATCAATTTCCGCCACAAGGACACCGCCGCGCCGCCGATGACGCCGCGCCCGCAATTCCGGAGACGCTAGGGGTTGGCGCTGACCCGCTCGCGCCATTTAGCAGACATGGCCTGTTTCAAAGACATGGCTGGAACCGGCGAAAAACCTTGACTTTCGACCGGTCATCCCCAACTAAAAGCACGGGCGATCCGCCTACCTAAACCTTGCGTAAGGCAATAAATTATCAATGAATTTTAACGAACTGGGACTCTCGCCTGAACTTTTGCAGGCGATAACAGACACCGGCTATACCACCCCCACCCCGATCCAAGAGCAAGCCATCCCCGTCGTCACCCAAGGGCGCGACGTATTGGGCTGTGCCCAGACCGGCACCGGCAAGACCGCCAGCTTTGCGCTGCCGATGATCGACAAGCTCGCCGCCGGGCGGGCGCGGGCGCGGATGCCGCGTTCGCTGATCCTCGAGCCGACGCGCGAGCTCGCGACCCAGGTCGAGGCTTCCTTTGAGCGCTACGGCAAGCATCACCGGCTCTCGACGGCCCTCCTGATCGGCGGCGAGAGCTTTGGCGACCAGGAGCGCAAACTCGACCGCGGCGTCGATGTGCTGATCGCGACGCCGGGCCGCCTCCTCGACCTGTTCGAACGCGGCAAGATCCTCCTCTCGGATGTCCGCATCCTGGTCATCGACGAAGCCGACCGGATGCTCGATATGGGCTTTATCCCCGATGTCGAGCGCATCGTCGGCTTCTTGCCGCGGACGCGCCAGACGCTGTTCTTCTCCGCGACGATGCCACCGGAGATCCGCCGCCTGGCGGACGCTTTCCTGAAGGACCCGGTCGGCATCTCTGTCGCGCCGCCCGCCTCCCCAGCCGCGCTGGTCGAGCAATCGCTGATTGTCGTCGCGCCGGAAGACAAGCGCGACACCTTGCGGCATCTGATCGCCAGCGAGGACGTCAAGAACGCCCTCATCTTCTGCAACCGCAAACGCGACGTCGATATCCTGCAGCGCTCCCTGAGCCGGCATGGGCTGGATGCGGCCGCATTGCATGGCGATATGCCGCAGCCAAAGCGGACGGAGACGCTGGAGCGTTTCAAGAACAACGAGATCCGGCTCCTCGTCGCCAGCGACGTCGCGGCGCGCGGGCTCGACATCCAAGGCCTTTCGCACGTTTTCTGCTTCGATGTGCCGTACCATGCCGAGGATTATGTGCATCGGATCGGGCGCACCGGACGGGCCGGGCGGCAGGGCCGCTCCTTCATGCTGGCGAGCCCCGAGGACGGCAAGAACGTCGCCGCAATCGAGAGATTGATCGGCCGCGCGATCCCGCCTTTTGCGATTGACGGCATCGCCGCCGCGGCGCTCGACGCCGAGGCGTCGGACGGCCGCCGTTCCCGGCGCGGGGAGCATCGGGGCGCCGAGAGGCGCCATGAGCGGTCCCCGCGCAATGCCGAGCAGCGCGACCGCCGGCCGCGCCGCGACAATCGGCCGCCGCGGCAGGAAGCTCGCCATGAACCCAGCCAGCAGCCGCATAACGAAACCCATGATGCCGAAGTGTTGACCTTCCCCGGCCCGGCCGGCGCCCCCGTTGCCGAGCCGCGCCGCCGCCCGCCGCGCGAGCCCGCTCCGGACCACCGGTCCGAGCCGCGCGTCGTCGGGTTCGGCGACGACCTGCCGGCCTTCCTGAGGCGCGCGCCGCGCGTTGCCGCGGAAGCCTAATCCCGCCTTTACATTCATCGCTCATCGGGCATTCTCGCCGGCTACGGGCAGGTGACGAGGCGCCGATGAGCGACCATGCGGGGTGGGTGAAGGCAGCCAGCCGCGCTTCTCTCGCCGAGGGGGACGTCCTCGGCGTTCTCGTCGGCGGCAAGGAGATCGCGCTCTACGATCTCGACGGCACGGTCTACGCGACCGACGACATCTGCACCCACGCCTACGCCAAATTATCGGATGGTTGGCTCGACAAGAGCGAGATCGAATGCCCGCTGCACGCCGGCCGCTTCGATGTGAAGACCGGCAAGGCGCTCTGCCCGCCGGTCACCGACGACATCAAGACCTACCCCGTGCGCATCGTAGGCGACGAGATCCAGATCAAGCTGGATTAATCAGGCGTAGACGCGGCGGTAGAGGTCGATGATTTCGTCGGCCGTGGGAACGCGCGGATTATTGGCCGGCGAGCCCGATGCCAAGGCTTGGCTCGCCATGACCGGCAGCAGCTCGTCATAACGGCCCTGGTCGATGCCGTAACCCTGCGGGCTCGGCACCTTCAAATCTCCGTTGAGGCGGTGCAACTCGTCGACAAGCCGCGCGACCGCCGCCTGACTCCCCTCCCCTTCCTCGGCGAGGCCCATCGCCCGCGCGCAATCGGCATAGCGCTCGAGCGCGGCCGGCGCCGAAAACGCGGTGATCTCGGGCAATAGCATCGCATTGGAGAGGCCGTGCGGCACATGAAAGAAGGCGCCGATCGGCCGGCTCATGCCATGCACCAGCGCGACGCTGGCATTCGAGAACGCCATCCCGGCGGTCGTTGCGCCGAGCATCATGGCTTCCCGCGCCGCGCGGTTGTCAGGTTCGGCGCAGGCGGCGCGGATGTGGCGCGCGATGAGGCCCATCGCGTTCCGCGCGAGCCCGTCGGTGACCGGGCTGGCCCGGCGGCTCACATAAGCCTCGATTGCATGCGTCAGGCTATCGATGCCTGTGTCCGCCGTGAGGCGGTACGGCATCGAGAGCGTCAGCTCGTAATCGACAATCGCTGCCGCGGGGCAGCATGCGAGGCCGGCGATCAGCATCTTCTCGTCGGTCTCGGTATCGGTCACGACCGTGAAGCGGGTGACCTCGGAGCCGGTGCCGGCGGTTGTCGGGATCGCGATCAGCGGCGGGCCCAGTTGCGGGATCTCGGCCGGCACCTTCCAGTCGCGCATGTGTCCGCCATTCGCGAACAATACCGACATGCCTTTCGCGGTATCGATCGAGCTGCCGCCGCCGATCGCGACAAGGCTGTCGAAATTTCCATCACGCAGGATCGCGACACCGGTCTCGATGACCTCGGTCGTCGGATCGGAGACCGTATCGGAAAACACCGAATACAGGATCTGCGCCTTGTCGAGCAGCCCGGTCGCGCGGTCGAGGATCCCAGAGCGCGCGATATAGGGATCGGTCACGACGAGCGGATGCTTAAGGCCAAGCCGCGCCATCAAGGCCGGCAATTCGGCGAGCGCGCCGCCGCCAACCGACATCAGGCGCGGCATCGTGATCAATGCGGCCATCGCAGCCTCCTCGCTAAGCCGGCTTTTTCAGGCGGAAGCGCAGAACGCCGCCGGCCTCTTCGCTCGACTGGACAAGCTCGCAGCCGGTCGTCTGGCAGAAATGCTCGAAATCCTTGGTGGCGCCGGGATCGGTCGCGAGGACTTCGAGGATGCCGCCGGGCGGCACGGTCTTCAGCGCGCGGCGCGCCTTCAGGACCGGCAGCGGGCAGAGCAGCCCAGTCGCATCGAGCGTCGTTGTCGGCTCGGTTGTCGATTCGTCACCCATTTCCGCCATAACCTCTCGTCCCAACACCCCGCCGAACGCCTTCGGTTTTAGCGATGCGCGGCCGGAGCGGCAACGGGCGCAGCTGCCGGGTGCCCGAACGCGCCCGCTTGTCGTATGCTGCCGCCTCTTTGTGCAATGTGGGGTGCGGTCAGAAATGCAGAAGGTTGCGATGTTTGTTGCGGCGATGGCGCTCTCGACGCTGGCGGCGCTGTCACTCGGCGCCACGGCGCAAGCCGAGCTGATCCCGGGCGGCTGGCTGACGATGCCGCGCATACCGGATCCCCCACCCGAAGCAGCGGCCCCCCAGCCGGCTGCCATTCGGCCGATCCCGCCGCCGCGGCCGAAGGTCACGCGCCCGGCGGTACAGCGGCCGCCGGCCCGCCCGCCTTCCGACGGGAAGGTGCAGTTCTGAGCGCAGGCGCGAGCGAAGCGGGCATCGACCGCCCGCTGATCGACAGAGCCGGCATAGAAGCGGCCGAGCGGCTGATCCGCCCTTATATCCGGCGCACGCCGGTCATCCGCGTCGATGCCGGCGATCTCGACGTCAGCTTCGAACCAGGGGGCGCACCGCTCGTTCTGAAGCTCGAGTTCCTGCAGCACACCGGCTCCTTCAAGCCGCGCGGCGCTTTCGCGAGCCTCCTCTCCCGCCCGGCGCCACCGTCCGGGGTTGTGGCGGCATCGGGCGGCAACCACGGCGCCGCGGTTGCTTATGCCGCGATGCGGCTCGGCATTCGTGCGACGATCTTTGTGCCGCAGGTTACCGCGCCGGCGAAGCTCGACCGCATCCGCAGCTACGGCGCCGAACTGATCGTCAAGGGCGCGCTTTACGCCGATGCGTTGCACGCCAGCCAAGATTTTGCCGAGCGCAGCGGCGCGCTCCAGATCCATGCTTATGACCAGCCCGAAACCCTGCTCGGGCAAGGGACGGTCGGCAGCGAGATCGAGGCCGACGCAGCCGAGATCGACACGCTGCTCGTCGCGGCGGGAGGGGGCGGGCTGATCGGCGGCATCGCCGCCTGGTATGAGGGCCGCATTCGCCTCGTCGCGGTCGAGCCGGAAGGCGCGCCGACCCTCCACAACGCACTCGCCGCCGGCCATCCCGTCGATGCGCCGGCCGGTGGCATCGCCGCCGATTCGCTGGCGCCCGCACGGGTCGGCGCGCTGATGTTCCCGCTGGCGCAGCGCTTTGTCGAACGCGCCGGCTATCAGCCCGCGCCCGGCGAGCGGATCGGCGTCGTGCTGTGCGGCGCCAACACCGATGCCATTGATTTCGATCGGGCTGGCGGCTAGCCGAAGCGGTTAGAGCGGGGGAAGCCCTGCGGCACGCTGCGGCCGGCAGCGCCGCGGGCGCCGCGCCACGGGGTCAGGTCGAATTCGGTGCGCGTGCGGTTTTCGCCCTGGCGCCACGAGAGCCCTTCTGCCGCAGCGAACACCTTGGCGTCGGCGAGGCCGCCGGCACGATGCCGCTGCAGGATGACGCCGCGGCCGCGCGCCATCTCCGGGATTTCGGCGAGATCGACGACCAGCATGCGGCGGTTCTCGCCGACAAAGGCGGCCGTGTCGCCCCCAGCCGCGACACAGATTGCGGCGCGCGCGCCGGATGCCGGGGTTAACACCTGCTTTCCGGCGCGGGTTTGCGCCAGCGCCTCTTCGCCATCGACGAGGAACCCGCGGCCGTCATTCGACGCGACGAGCAGCTTGAAGCCCGGCCGGTAAGGGAACAGCGCGACAATGTCGTGCTCGTTCGGCAGGTCGATCATCAGGCGGATCGGCTCGCCTTGGCCGCGGCCGCCGGGCAGCTTGTCCGCGGCCAGCGTGTAGAACCGGCCGTTGGTGCCGAAGACGATCAGGCGGTCGGTCGTTTCGGCCGGCACCGCAAAGCGCGGCCCGTCGCCTTCCTTGTATTTCTGGTCGGCGAGATTGACGTTGTGGCCCTTGACGGCGCGGATCCAGCCCTTCTGCGAGAACAGCACAGTGACGGGCTCGCGCTCGACCAAGGCCGCGACCGGGATCTCGACCGCGACGGGCGCGGCGCCGATCAAGGTGCGGCGACGGCCGAGCGGCGTGTCGCTGCCGAATTCGGCCTGCGTCGCCTTGACCTCCTTGGCAAGCACGCTCCATTGCCGGCGCTCGCTGCCAAGTAATTTCTCCAGCTCTGCAGACTCCGCACCGAGAGTGTCGAGCTCTTTCTTGATCCCGATCTCTTCAAGGCGGCGCAACGCACGCAAGCGCATGTTGAGGATCGCCTCGACCTGCACCTCGGTGAGTTTCCACCGCCGCATGATCTCGGCTTTCGGGTCGTCCGATTCGCGGATGATCTTAATGACTCTGTCGAGGTTCACATAGACAACGACAAAGCCGTGCAGCACCTCCATGCGGCGCGCGACTGCGGCAAGACGGTGCCGGCTGCGGCGCTGCAACACCTCGCGGCGGTGATCGAGAAACGCGCGCAATACCTCCTTCAAATTCATCACGCGCGGCACGCCGAGCGCGTCGACCACATTGAGGTTGAGCGGCACCCGCAGTTCCAGCTCGGTCAGCCGGAACAGTTGTTCCATCAGCACATCGGCATCGACATTGCGGTTCTTCGGCTCGAGCACGATGCGGACATCGCTGGCAGATTCGTCACGGATGTCGGCGAGAAGCGGCAGCTTGCGTTCCTCGAGAAGCGCGGCAACCTTTTCGATCAGGCGGCCTTTTTGAACCTGATACGGGATCTCGGTGACAACGATCTGATAAAGGCCGTGGCTCAGCTGCTCCTTGTCCCAGCGGGCGCGCAGGCGAAAGCTGCCGCGGCCCGTGGCATAGGCCTCGGCGATGCTCTCTGGCGCTTCGACGAGGATGCCGCCGGTCGGGAAATCGGGACCGGGCAGATGCGCGACAAGCTCGGCGGTGCTGCATTTCGGCTGCGCGATCAGATGCAGCAGCGCGGCGCAGATCTCGCCGGCATTGTGCGGCGGGATGCTCGTCGCCATGCCGACCGCGATGCCGGCGGCGCCGTTGGCGAGCAGGTTGGGGAAGCGCGCCGGCAGGACGATCGGCTCGCGGTCTTCGCCGTCATAGGTCTGGCGGAAATCGACCGCGTCCTCATCGATGCCGTCGAGCATCGCCTGCGCCACCGGAGAGAGGCGGCTCTCGGTGTAGCGCATCGCCGCGGCATTATCGCCATCGATATTGCCGAAATTTCCCTGGCCGTCGATCAGCGGATAACGCTGCGAGAAATCCTGCGCGAGGCGCACCAGCGCGTCATACACGGCAAGCTCGCCATGCGGGTGGAACTTGCCGATCACATCGCCGACGACGCGGGCGCATTTTTTGTAGCCGGAACCGGGATCGAGACGCAGTTCGTGCATCGCGTGCAGGATGCGGCGATGCACCGGCTTCAGCCCATCGCGCACATCGGGCAGCGAGCGCGCCATGATCGTCGATAGCGCATAGGAGAGATAGCGCTCGCCGAGAGCATCGGCGAAATCGACATCGCGGATCTCGCCACCCGGCGCTACATCGGACATACGAACCGAACCTCGTTTCTATTAAGCGGGATTATACCCGCGTTCCGGGCGGCGCATGCGCTCGGCCAGCCGCTCGCGGGCTTCCGGCAATTGCCGCCCGTGCGGTTCCAAGAGATGGTGCAGCAGAAAATACCCGGTCAGCGCCAGCCCGGCGGCGATGTCGCGCCGGGCGGCCGGCGAATCGCGCCACAGAAAGCCGGGCAATGGCAGCAATTTGTCGCGATAGGGCGCGGCCGCGACGCGCGACACGGCGCGGCCGGTGCGCGGCGAGACGTAGGCGAGGTCCTCTGCCGCGCCGGTCACCGCGCAGCATGACAGATCGAGGCCGAAGCCAAGCATCGCCAGCAGCCCGCATTCCCACTCGACATAGTGTTGCGGCCAGGCCTGTTTCGATTCGAGCGCCGTCAGCATTTCCGCGAAGGATTGATAAAGTTCAACATTGGGTTCGCGCTCCGGCAAGGCAGCGAGCAGCAGCGCGGCCGCGGCGGTCACCGCGGCGAGGCGGTCGGCATCGTCGAGAAAGCGCACGGCATACGCCTCGACGAGCTCGCAGTCGAAGGAACCGAGATGCTCCGGCAGCCGACCGCGCCAATGCGCGAGGATATAGTTGCCGGGCTGGAACAGCGCACGGCGGCGCGGCGACTGTCCGCCTCGCACGAGACCGGAATGGCGGCCGTGCTCGCGGGTCAGCAATTCGGCGATCAGCGCGCTCTCGCCATGCCGCCGCGTCGCCAGCACAAACCCGGTGTCACGCCATTCCATCTAAGCGCCGTTCCACCTACGCATTGTAATCGAGGCCGAGGGCGGCGTAGCGCTCGGGATCCTCGACCCAGTTCTCGCGCACCTTCACAAACAGAAAGAGGTGGATCCGGCGGTCGAACATCTGTTCGAGCTCGGCGCGGGCGCGCGCCCCGATCGCCTTGATGCGACGACCGCCTTCACCGAGCACGATCGCGCGCTGGGTCGGCCGCTGGACATAGATGACCTGCTCGATACGGGCGCTGCCGTCGCGGCGCTCCTCCCAGCTTTCGGTCTCCACCGTCGCGGCATAGGGCAGCTCGTCATGCAATTGCAGAAAGACCTGCTCGCGCGTGGCCTCGGCGGCAAGCCAGCGCTCTTGTGCATCGGACAGCTGATCGGCCGGGAACAGCCAGGGTCCCGGCGGCAGGCTTTCGGTAAGGCGGCGTCTCAGATCGGCGACGCCATCGCCGGTCAGGGCCGAGACCATAAAGACATCTTCGAAGACGCCGCTGCGAAACAGCTCATCGGCAACGGCCAGCAGCTTTTCGCGGCGGACGAGCGGCGTCGACGAGCAGCACGGTCTTGTCGGCATCGGCCGCGCCGGCCCAGGCGGCCGCCACCATCGCGCGATCGAGGCGACGGCGGGGCGCGAAGATACCGGGCGTGTCGACAAAGATCAGCTGGGTGGAGCCCTCGATCGCGATGCCGAGGAGGCGAGTGCGCGTCGTCTGCACCTTCGGTGTCACAATCGCCAGCTTTGAACCGACGAGCTGATTCAACAGCGTCGATTTGCCGGCATTGGGCGCGCCGATCAGCGCGACAAACCCGCAGCGCGTCGCCGCTTCCCTTTCCCGCTGGGCGGGAGAGGGGGGTTGCGCGCTT
>VAZF01000364.1 GCA_005888425.1 Alphaproteobacteria bacterium | reverse complement strand
ATGCTCGTCGATCGCGCGGCGCATCTGCAGCGCCAGTTCGGCCGGCAGAAAGCCGTCCGTGACGATCAGTGGCGGGCTTGGCATTCAACTCCCCGACAGCGGCGCCGGATGGCGGGTCATCTCCGCATTTCACCCATCTTGTCATTCTCGCGGCGGATAATCGACCGGCGCAAAGGCGGGGCAATCTCCCGCCATACCCCAGATCCCTCTCGAACAACTCTACTGGCGCTCTCGCTGAATGGTTTATTATGTTCGGGGATTTTGGATCGCCGGTCGTAGCGAATCGAGAAGGCGCGCCCGCTGCTGTAACAGCTGGACACCCTCGAAAAGGCACGCGCATGGCCGGTCAGCTGGCCCATCTCGAAGACGACACGGTCACGGGCCTCGAGGGGGGGCGGCCACACGCATAACCGGGCGAAATCGTACCTGCAGGTCGGCTGCTACCCATCGGAATGTTGCGCGGCAAGACCGCCCTGCTTAAATTCAAACCCCATCATGTTGAAGCTCCCGAACGCAGTACGTCCGCTTTGCGCGGGCCTAGTTCTTTCGCTCGTTGCGGCCTGTGGTGGCGATGCGATCCTGCAACCCACGGCGGCCGACCAGCAGGCAATCGCATCTGTAGCCGACAAGCCGTATCGCCTTCAGCCGGGGGAAAAGGTCCGGATCACCGTTTACGGTGAAACGGGCCTCTCGGGAGAATACCAGATCGACCCCACCGGTTTTATCTCCCTCCCGTTAGCGGGTGTTGTGAAAGCAGCCGGCCTCACGGAAAACGATTTGCAACAGCAACTGGTAGCACTCTACAGCAAGGAATATCTGAAAAACCCGAAGATTACAGTTAGTGTATCAGAATTCCGTCCATTTTATATAATAGGTGAAGTAGAAAAGCCCGGATCATATGCGTATACTAGCGGTCTAAACGTATTGAGCGCGATAGCTATTGCCGGAGGCACTACTTACCGTGCCAGCCGAGATCGTATTTTTATACAGCATCCCGGTGAGAGTGGACTTCGAGAGTATACTTCATCTGCGGCTATTCCGATCATGCCTGGCGATATCATTCAAATTCCGCGGCGTTACTTTTGACTCTCAGACAGCGGGGCAAAATTCTTAAACTCTATCGGATGCGCGCACGTCGATCGCAATGTGCGACCCTTCTTCACGCGTAGCCGCGATGAGGTGCTAATGCGAGCGCTGACCCCGATGGATAGGGGATCGCTGTTCGAGGGACATGCCCTATTTGGGGATTTAGCTCGGGCTGAGATTGATATCCTTTTATCTCATGCTCGGCTCCAACACTATCCGGCGGGGCGTACAATTTTTATAAAGGGCTCGCCAGCACGAAGCATGATGGCCGTCATAGCCGGTCGGATCAAAATCAGCGCCCCGGCTCAGAGTGGGAGAGAGGTGGTGCTGGCGATTATCAATGCGGGCGAAGTATTCGGCGAAATCGCCTTGTTAGATGGCGATCCCAGAACCGCCGACGCCACGGCATTGAGCGATTGCGACTTGCTGGTCATCGACCGTCGCGATTTCATTCCGTTTTTGGAACAACGGAGCGACCTCTGTATGCGGTTGCTGAAACTGCTATCCCAGCGGCTTCGCCAGACGGACGACCAGATAGAGGCCGCACTTTTCGAACGGCTAGACACAAGGCTCGCCAGGGCATTGATGAGATTGGCCAGCAGTACGTCGACCCCTGCTCCAGACGGTCCCGTGCAGCTTAATGTCTCTCAACACGAACTCGCGGGAATGATCGGCGCTACTCGCGAACGTGTAAATAAGCAGCTTCATGCTTGGCAACGGGATGGACTGGTCGATCTCGGTAAGCGCCTAATCGTGATTCGCGATGCGCGAGCTATCGAAGCGCTAAGTTAGCTCCGGCCCTCCCGCGTAGCTCTGGGGCCCTCCGGGCGCGCCATGGCGCGGCCTGCTGCTCTGCTCTGTTTCGGCAATGCGAAGCCGTTTGTCCCACATGTCGCTCGCAGCGGTGTTCTTTTAAAAAGGGCGATCATAGTATCTGCGACAAGCGCCGTACTGACTCTGGGTGTGTACATTCATTTATTCTTAACGATACCAAATACTCAAACACCCTATATTCCCGATTATTCTTAACCTTTCTTTGGGCATCGAAAGCGTATTCGGAGGCAAGCGCTTCCTCCGGGGCCAGACTCATCTTGGCCATCGTCACTAGGTGCCTCTACGATGAAACTCCGCCGAGTCGCCGCAGCTTTGCTTGTCCTCCTACTGGGCACATGCACTGGACAGGCGCTGCAATATGACAAAGTAGCACTCGGTCACGCTTCCAAAATCCTGCTGATAGCGCGCGGGCGTATTACTGACGGTGATACGCAACGGCTTCTTGGTTTTTTACTGTCTCTGCCGGCGAGTGACCGTGTTGCCGGCATCGTTGTCGACAGCCCGGGTGGCGGGTTAGTCGAGGCGGAAACACTCGCCGGTGTAATCAGACGGGCGGGGTTCCCCCTGTTTGTGCCACCTGGCGGACAATGCTCATCTGCTTGTTTCTTGCTCTTCGCTGCAGCACCAAATCGTTTCGTTGCCGCGGATGCCGCTATAGGCGTCCATCGAGCCAACGAAAACGGTAAAGAGACCCTCGCTGCAAGAACGGCTACCGCAGCGATGCTAAAAGATGTGTTGGAGCTTGGGGTACCAGACCCGATCGTCGCAAAACTCGCGCGAACACCACCGAATCAAAAGAGCTGGCTGTCTCCCTCAGATTTTGCTGCGATGCGTGTGTCAATTGTTGCGGGAGGACAGCCACGAGCGGGCCTAGCGGATTGGGGCGACGCAGATCGAAAGCAGATTGAAGCCTGGTTCGCGATACTGAGCGCGCGGTAGCATTACCGGTGGGCCAAAACCTGAACACTCCGATTCCGTTTATTTCGTCAAGGCCTCGTACACTCCGTTCCATTCCATAGATGGCGGCGAAATTCTTAATTCACGAATTCTAGCTTCATAGAGTGCATAAACGTGTTGCAAGATTTCTGGCCATCGCCAAGTAGGAAGAATATGCGGACGGGCTTTGTTTTACCTAAGACCTGGTTGAGATCGAGTTCAAGCAGAGCAAGATCTGGTACCTGATCAGCCGTTCGCTCTCCGACGATGATATCGACATAATACGTCTTGGTCTGACCTTCGAGACGGGAGGCAACGTTGGCGTCATCGCCTAAGACCGAGTAATCGAAGCGCTGATCCGAGCCCAGATTGCCAACTATACAGTGTCCAGTATTTAGGCCGATACCAGCACGCACTTCTCGGAAAGGGCGCCCGGCAGCCTGGGCTTCTGCGCGCCATGCATCATTCAGCTTAACGAGTGCACTCCGCATTCCAAGGGCGGCACGGCAAGCGTGCTCTGCATGCGTCGGGTCGGCCAGTGGAGCATTCCAAAATGCCATAATCCCGTCGGCCATATACTTATCGACGGTGCCCGAGTTCGACAGGATCACATCGGTCATTGGGGTCAGGTATCGGTTCAGAAACGTCGTCAGACCCTGCGGGTCCAGCGCTTCTGAAATTGTGGTGAACCCACGAATATCACTGAACATTATCGTCAACTCCCGGGACTCGCCACCGAGTTTTAGGCGCTCAGGGTGTTCGGCGAGCTGCGCGACGATGGAGGGCGCAAGATAGCGGCTAAATGCGTGCCGCACATGCCGGCGTTCAGCCTCAGCACGCAAAAACAGCACGGCCGAGGAACTCAGATAAACCAGCCCGCCCACCAAGGACGGGAAGACCGGATCGAGCAGCCAGTTGTACGTTGTGTAAGCATACCATGAACCAAGAAGGGCCGGGGCCACGGCCGCAGCTCCGACCAGTGCCGTCCATCGCGCGCCGACCCGAGGGAGTAAGAGCACGATCGCAAGCGCAATCTCGAGCATGAAAACAACTTCTGCGCCGCGTGCCCAATCCGGTCGCTCCACATTGTCCCCGAGCAACATCTGCTCAAGTAACTGTGCGTGTATTTCTGCGCCTGATGCTGCTGGATCCAACGGAGTCGGGCGAAATTCCTTCAGCCCTTCAGCCGTGGTGCCGACAATCACGGCATTATCTCTGACCAGATCGGGATCCGCGCTGCCGTCTAAAATCTTCCACGCAGGCACGAAGCGCTCGGATCGATGCGGCGTGGCATGGATCCATACGGTGCCGTCGTGGCCGGTTGGCATCGTTATATTGCCGACCTTGATCGCAGTGATGCCGGTATGTTCGCCGAACGCGCTGACGCCGCTTGCGCCCGCGGATTTGACGATGTAGGTGCGCGCGTTCTGCGCAACCCGCAGCATTTCGAGTGCGAGAGCGGGATAAAGTTTGCCCCCGATCGCGGTTAGCAGCGGCACGCGTCGTGCAATGCCGTCATGCTCCAGCAAGGTCCCGAGGCTTCCGTTACCGGCGGCGGCCCCTTCGAGCATCGGAAGCGCGGGGGCAGCACTCGGATATTGTGGAACCCACATGAGTGGATCGTCCCCGGCTGTCGCAAAGCTCGCCTTCGCCTGCGGTGATCGTGTTAATTCTCCGGAGCGGGGTGCAAAGCCAATGACAATACGGGCATGTCCAAACGCTTCGGCCAGCACCTGATCGTGGTCAGGTAGGCCCGCAAAGCGCGCTATTATCGGATCGTCCGGTGTAATTTCTTCGAGGCCCTTTATAACGCGAGCGGGCGTTGTCCGATCTGGATCGATCAACAGAATATCGAAGCCGATGACGGCCGCACCGAGTTCATTGAGCCGCTGAACCAGCTTGGCCAGAAGCGTCCGCGGCCAGGGCCACTGGCCAAAGCGTTCGATGCTTTCCTCGTCGATATCCACTATTCGGACGGGGACGGGCTCGTACTGCCGTGGCTTAAGGCGCAGAAACTCGTCAAAAACAGCCATGCGGAACTGAACGAGCGCCTGGGGCTCGCTTACCCAAGCTAAAAAGGAGAGCAACAAAATCGGCAGCGGGACTAAATAGTGCAGCTGCTTACTTAAAACTCGGCGGACCCGCCTCATGGCTTCCTTGAACACTGGCTAGACGTCGAGGCCGGTTCGGCGTCCCTAGGAAAAACGGCATTTCAGATAGGCAGGTTGACGGCGCGGCTTGCCTCCGTCAAGGCCGGGAGCGCCGTTGTTGGAGTGCGCTAGATGCATGGCCCAATGCAAGAGGCCGAGCGGCCCTGTGAGCAGCCATGCTGTGGTTCTTGCAGATACTTATACCAGCGATGAGCCTCAGCTCTGGCTTGGGCTGCGAGAGTCCCAAGCTCTTCATCAGAGAGCCTTTTTCCCAGAGCGCGTTCGACCTCTTGACGAAAGTTCAAAAGGAAAATCGCTCGTTCGAGGATGCGCGCATCCGAGCTCGCCGCCTCGTAAAGCTGTTGAGCTCGTGAACAGTCAGCTTTCCTGGAGGAGACAGCGATTTCAATTGCCGGCGAGACCACCTCTCGTCCGGAGACTAGCAAATATCTAGTAAAAGCATGGGTCGGTCGGACCGAATTGCACTGTACTAAACAAAGTAAAGCAGCTGCAATGATTTTCGACCTGTACATCAGAGAGGCTGCAGTAAACGCAAGGGCGTGCCGGCCACTATCGGCGACTCGCCGACTCAGCCCTGCCCAGCTAAGCTCCGGGGCCTGCATAACATGAAGATTTCGCGACCAGTATAGGTCAAGCCGGTTACGAGATCATTGCGGTCGCTGAACAGACATCGCAAGCCACCAAGCCACCACCTTGGTTGTATTGGTTCAACATCCATACCGGCCCTTGCGGCTGAGTGCGTGCGGGCGGTTGCAGCACAACACAGCAACCGGCCCTGTGTCGGCCAGTAGCTCTATAAAATATGCGTCCGGTACCAGTCGTAGGTTTGTCTTATACCCGTCGCAAGATCGATATGCGGCCGCCAGCCCAGTGCTGCCAGTTGAGAAGTATCGAGCAGCTTCCGGGGCGCTCCGTCGGGCTTTGTCGCGTCGAAGACAAACCGGCCTTTGTAGCCGATTACCGTAGCTATCGTTTGCGCGAGTTCGAGGATTGTCACCTCCGTACCGGTACCGACGTTTATGGGCTGCTCCTCCGACCACGTCCGCATCAGGAACACGAGCGCCTCAGCAAGGTCGTCGACGTGGAGAAACTCGCGGCGCGGCGTACCGGTTCCCCAGATCGTAACTGTCGGATCGCCGGAACGGGTCGCGCTATCAATTTTCGCTAGGAGCGCCGGGAGGACATGGCTTGAGAGCAATTCGAAATTGTCGTCGGGGCCATAAAGGTTGGTCGGCATGGCGGAGATGAAATCGCACCCGTACTGTCTTCGATATGCCTGGCACAATTTTAGTCCAGCGATCTTTGCAATCGCGTACCACTCGTTAGTGGGTTCCAACGGTCCCGTAAGTAAACAGCTCTCTCGTATCGGCTGAGCGGCCAAGCGGGGGTAAATGCAAGATGATCCAAGAAACATCAGCTTGCGGACAGCTGTCCGTCGCGCTGCCTCAATGATGTTCGCCGCAATTGCGAGGTTGTCATAGAGGAACTCTCCTGGATGAGTAGCATTTTCGTAAATGCCACCGACATGCGCGGCCGCAACAAAAACCGTATCCGGAAGGTTGGTCAGAAACCAATCGCCCACCGCCTTCTGATCACGCAGATCGAGTTCTTCGCGAGTTGCGGTTAAGATGAGGCACTCTTCGGCGCGGATACGACGAATAAGCGCCGAACCAACCATGCCGCGATGGCCTGAAACGAACACCCGCCGGCCTTTTAGAGGGTAAATAATGCGCGCCGTTTGCATCAATTGCCACCCGCCATCGCAGCGCCTCTGGCAGGCGTTATAAAGCCCGCCTGAGATAAGGCTTGCTCACTTTGGGCGAGCTTACAATCATGGGCCACCATCATTGTGATCAACTCCGGGAAGGTCACGCGAGGGCGCCAGCCTAGCTGATCGGTGGCTTTGGCGGCATCGCCACATAAGTTATCGACCTCAGTTGGGCGTAGATATCGCTGGTCGATAACAACGTGGCGGCGCCAATCAAGCCCGGCTTCCGCGAAGGCAAGCTCGACAAGCTCTCCAACGCTGTGCGTTTCGCCGGTCGCAATCACAAAATCATCGGGTTCATCCTGTTGCAGCATTAGCCACATTGCCTCCACATAATCGGCGGCATATCCCCAGTCGCGTCGCGCGCTGAGGTTCCCCAGATATAATTTGTCCTGAAGTCCCTGGCTGATCCTCCCGACGGCACGGGTGACCTTCCGCGTAACAAAAGTTTCGCCGCGGCGCGGGCTCTCATGATTAAAGAGAATGCCGTTGCAGATGAAAAGATTATAGGCTTCTCGATAGTTTATCGAGAACCAATGCGCGGCTAATTTACTCACCCCGTACGGGCTACGTGGGTAGAATGGTGTTTTCTCGTTCTGCGGCGGCGGTGCCGATCCGAACATTTCGGACGATCCGGCCTGATAGTAACGCACAGCGCGGCTACTATGAATGACATGGTCGCGCAAAGCCTCAATAATGCGCAAGGTGCCCATCGCGACTACATCGGCAGTGTATTCCGGCATATCAAACGATACGCGGACATGGCTTTGTGCTGCGAGGTTGTAGACCTCATCAGGCTTAACGTCCTCGAGTACTCGCCGGACCGTGCTGGCATCCGTCAGATCACCATAATGCAACCGTACTCCGGGATTTTGCGAATGCGGATCGCAGTACATGTGATCAATGCGATCCGTATTGAACAAACTGGAACGACGAATTACGCCATGAACATCGTACAATTTACCGGCGAGTAGCTCCGCAAGATACGAGCCGTCCTGCCCGGTGATGCCGATAATCAAAGCTCGCTTTGTCATACGTTAAATATACCTCAATGAGAGGTCCACGGTCATCTTGTCCGATTGGTTCCGGTAATTAGAGACTGATCTGCACAGATCGGACCGGTCATCTGCGGTCTGCGAGGGATTCTCGGGCGACTGGCGGGGGAGGGCGACGGCAACGGCTGCCGGAGGGTGGTGGTTGGTTCCCCGCGCGCCTTTAGAAGTAGCGCTTTCGCCTAGAAGACGGCACCAAGGACGTCGATCAATAGCGATCCAATCAGGGTGATCGCAACTGACAAAAAAATCATTGCTATAATGATTTCGATGACATTGACCCGCATAGCGAGTTCGCCCCGCAGAAATCATGTTTTTTCTGCTTAGACCGGGGCCGCTGTTAGCAGTGTGACGTGGGTCACAGTCGAAACGGGCAGAAATGCTCGGCGACGAGCGATTGACAGTCGTCAACTCCGCAATTCTCACATTACGGAGACGACTACCCTCAGTAGGCGACCAACGCCAGTTCACGCAGCTCCCTTCTGTCTGCATTCGGCGTCCGCGGTGCGCTCCAACTGAGTTCTGGCTCCTAATGCTTTGACGTATACTGCGGCGCCCGGATAATGGAAACGTGACTAACAGATGGGCCAGCACCGAGCGACCCTTGATGAGGAATGGCAGCGGTTTTTACAACAAAACCCGGACGCGCGGCTTGTTGTGGATGGTCTGATGCATCGGACAGGACTGAGCGACGACGAGGTCCTCATCCTATTATTAGAGGCATGGATTGAACGGAA
>VAZF01000259.1 GCA_005888425.1 Alphaproteobacteria bacterium | reverse complement strand
GGCCGGCGCGCAATACCATCGCATTGCCATCGCCGGTGCAGGTATGCGCCGAGGTGCACCAGTAATAGGTGCGGCCGTAACCACCGGTCGCGAGGATCACCATGTGCGCTCGGAAGCGGTGGATCGTGCCGTCTTCAAGGTTCCACGCCATGACCCCGCGGCAGACGCCCTCGTCGTCCATGATCAGGTCGAGCGCGAAATACTCGACAAAAAACTCGGCGTTGTGGCGCAGCGACTGCTGATAGAGGGCGTGCAGGATCGCGTGGCCGGTGCGGTCGGCGGCGGCGCAGGCGCGGTTGGCCGGCGCGCCCTCGCCGAATTCCTTCATATGACCGCCGAACGGCCGCTGATAAATCTGCCCGAGTTCGGTGCGCGAGAACGGCACGCCGAAATGCTCGAGCTCAATGACCGCCGGGATCGCCTGCCGGCACATATATTCGATCGCGTCCTGGTCGCCGAGCCAATCGGATCCCTTGACCGTGTCGTACATATGCCAGCGCCAGTCGTCATCGCTCATATTGCCGAGTGCGGCGGCGATGCCCCCCTGCGCCGAGACGGTGTGGCTGCGGGTCGGAAACACCTTCGAGATGCAGGCGGTCTTCAAACCTTCGAGCGTCGTGCCCAAGGTCGCGCGCAACCCGGCGCCGCCGGCCCCGACAACGACGACGTCATAAGTGTGTTCGGTGATCGGATAAGCGGCGGGCATGTTCAGCTCCGGAATTTGCTTCGGTCAGGCGCCGAGCGCCAATTTCAGCACGGCGAGGATGCCGCGCACCGCAAACAGGACGCTGAGGAGGCGCATCACCAGCAATGTGGCCAAGCGCGCCCATTCGCGTTCGAGATAGTCCTCGATGACCACCTGCAGGCCGAGTGCCGTATGGTAGAAGGTCGCGATCAGCAGCAGGATCAGGAAGATCGCCGTCATCGGGTTCCTGACCCAGGCGACGAAGGTGGCATGGTCGGCGCCGGCCAGACCAATCACCCCAATGACGAACCATATGGTCAGCGGCACCAGTGCCAGCGCGCTGACGCGCTGACGCCACCAATGGGTGACACCTTCCTTGGCGGAGCCGAGCCCGATCGCGCGACCCAGAGACGAGCGCATCGGCGCGTGCGTGTGCTGTTCCGTCATATCAGTGAGCCCAATGCGCCAGGCCGACCACCCAGCTCACGACCGTCAATGCCGCCGTCGCGCCGAGGACCGCCCAGCCGCCGGTATAGACGCGGTTGAGTTCGAGGGCGTAGCCGGTGTCCCAAACCAGATGTCGGATGCCGTTGCACAGGTGGTAGTAGAGCGACACGCTCCATCCGAACAGCAGCAACAGCCCGATCCACGAGCCTAGAAAATGCTGGACCGCGGCGTAGGGCTCGGGACCGTCGGAAGCGGCGCCGAGCCACGAGACGAGCACAATCGTCCCGACGCTCAGCGCGATGCCGGTCGCGCGATGCAGGATCGACATGACCGAGGTCAGCTGCCAGCGATAGACTTGAAGGTGCGGCGAGAGCGGCCGCTCGGCGGGGCTCATCAAAGGTTCCGGCGAAAATCCAGCCTGTTGATTGACTTAGATCGCACCCAAGGGGGTGTCAACGCAACCGGCCCGGCGCAATTTGCTGCGCTGCCATGAGGCTATCGCCGGCGTCGCGGGCGATCAGCTGAGCTTCAGCTCGCGCAATTGCTTCACATCGGCGCGGCCGGCGCTGAGGATATAGCCGACATCGGAGCCGCCGGTCAGATAACGCACGCCAAGCCGCAAGAGCCAGCTCTGGAACTCGAAATCCTGGCGGACGCCGCCGACCCCCATCGACTTGCCATGCGAGCGGGCCGCCTTGGCGACGGTCTCGAACGCCGCCCGCATACGCTCATGCTGGTACTGGCCGGGGATGCCCATCTCGGTCGAGAGATCGCTCGCGCCGATATGTAGGACATCAATCCCCTCGACCGCGGCGATCGCCTCGGCATTCGCGACCGCTTCGGGCGTCTCGATCATCGCCATCAGCAGCGTCTGTTCATTGAGCCGGCGGCACACCTCCGCTTGGCCGAGCGCGGCGTAGCCGAGCGCCGGGCCGCTGCCAAAGGCCGAGCGGTGACCCTTTGGCGCATAGAGGCAGGCCTCGACGATCGCCCTGGCCTCGGCCGCGTTCTGGACATGCGGCACCATGATGCCCTGGGCGCCGCAATCGAGGATACGGGTTGCGTCGTGCGGGTCATGCGAGGTGACGCGCGCGATTGGCGTGATGCCCATGCCGAGCGCCGCGACGCACACCGCCGCCGCGGTCTCGAGCGAGGTCGGGTTGTGCTCGAGATCGATATAGACCGCGTCGAAGCCACAGGCGGCCGCGATCATCGCGATATTCGGCGTGCGCAGCTGGTTGACCCCCATGCACAGCACGAGCTCGTTCGCGGCGAGCTTCTTTTTCGCGAGATTGTCTCCGATCGCGGTCGGCATGGCGCGGCTCCCTCGGGTGGCTCAGGCTGCCGAGCATCCCGCGCTTCCGCCCTCCGCGCAACGACACTCAGTAGCAGTGCTCACCAGGCGGGCTTGGCGCCCCAGGCGAGAAACCCATCATTCTTGAGGCCGGTCTTGCCGTAGCGGAGCGGCGCGCCGTCGAGCCCGAACACATGCCCGCCGGCGGCTTCGAGCACCGCCTGGCAGCACCGGCTTGCCCTCGAAGTATTCCGCAAGGCGGCGGCTGTTCTCGTGGCTGCGGCTGTGGATCACGACAACACCTTCGGGCGGCGGCACGCGCGCGCGGATCGGCGCGAACTCGCCGCTGCCGCGCCGCCGCATCGCGGTGCCCGGCCCATGCGCCGTGTATGTCACCCCGATCGCCGGTCCGTGCACGATGCCGAGCACCGGCCGTCCGTCCTCGACCAGGCCGATCAGCACCGCGAACTCGCCGTTGCGCGCGACGAACTCCCTGGTGCCGTCGAGCGGGTCGACCAGCCAGAAGCGCGCCGCCGGCGAGGCAAACCCCGCCTCCGGCACGGTTTCCTCGGAGACGACCGGGATGTCGGGAAACGCCGCCGTCAGCATCTCGACGATGACCCGCTCGGAAGCGAGATCGGCCTCGGTGACCGGCGTCTTGTCGTCCTTCTGCGTCACCTCGAACGGGTCGGCATAGACGCGCATGACCGCTTCGCCGCCAGCCAATGCCGCGCGCAACGCAACGTCCAGGAGGGGATCAGACAAGATGCCCTCCTGGCAAATGCTGGATCGGCGCTTTGCGTCCTTCGAGACGCCCGCGTTGCGGGCTCCTCAGGATGAGGATTTTTCTTAGTGCCATAAAAAGTCCACCTCATCCTGAGCGCGAGCGAAGCGAGCAGTCGAAGGACGCATCTTTGGTGTTGCAGCCTATCTATTAGGCCGCCTGTCGCGGCGTGGCGTCACACATCGCGCGCCACAGCCGCTCCGGGGTCAACGGCATGTCGAGATGGTCAATCCCGAGCTCGGCCAGCGCATCGACAACGGCGTTGACCAGGGCCGGCGGTGCGCCGATCGCGCCGGCCTCGCCCGCGCCTTTGACGCCGAGCGGGTTTGTGCGGCACGGCACGACGTTGTAACTGAACTCAAGCGCCGGCAGCGTGTCGGCATGCGGGATCGCATAATCGGTCAGATTGCCGGTCAGCAATTGCCCGCTCTCGGGGTCGTAGACCGTCCGCTCCAGCATCGCCTGCCCGACCCCCTGCGCGATCCCGCCATGCACCTGGCCGCGCAGCAGCAGCGGGTTGATGACCGTGCCGAAATCGTCGACGACGAGATAGCGCGTGATCTCGATATGGCCGGTATCGGGGTCGATCTCGACCTCGCAGACATGGCAACCATTTGGAAAGGTCGGCTGCGGCGGCGTGAAGTGACCGCTTTCGGCAAAGCCGGGTTCGAGCCCCGGCGGCAATTGCGCCGGGTTGAAGGCGGCGCGCGCTACCGCGACGATGTCGACCGAGCGGTCGGTACCGGCGATCGCGAACACCCCATCCTCAAAAGAGATGTCGGCCTCGGCCGCTTCCAGCATATGGGCAGCGATTTTCCTGCCCTTGTCGATCAGCTTGTCGGCGGCATGCATCAGCGCCGCGCCGCCGACCGGCAGCGAGCGCGAGCCGCCGGTGCCGCGGCCGAAGCCGATCATCGCGGTGTCGCCCTGCAACACCCGGATCTTCTCAAAGGAGAGGCCGAGCCGTTCGGCGGCAAGCTGCGCGTAGGCGGTCTGATGCCCCTGGCCCGAGGATTGCGTGCCCATCAGCAAGGTCAGAGTGCCCGCCGGATCAAAGCGCAACTCGGCGAATTCGTCGGGCGGAAAGCCGGATTGCTCGATATAGACGGCATGCCCGAGACCGCGATAGCGGCCGCGGGCGCGCGCCTCGGCGCGCCGTGCGGCAAAGCCGGCGGCATCCGCGGCGGCGAGCGCATCCTGCATGTTGCGGCCGAAATCGCCGCTGTCATAGACGAGCCCGAGCGGCGTCGTGTGCGGCATCGCGGTGGGCGGGATGAAATTGCGCCGGCGCAATTCATCGGGCGTGATGCCCAGCCGGCGGGCGGCGACATCGATCAACCGCTCCAGCGCATAGGCCGCTTCCGGCCGTCCGGCGCCGCGATAGGCATCGACCGGTACGGTATTGGTGAAGACACCCTTCGAGACGACATGGATCGCGGGAATAGCGTAAACGCCGCTATGCATGACCGCACCCGAGAAGGTCGGGATCTCCGGCGCGAAGTTCGACAGATAGGCGCCCATATTGGCGATGATCTCGACCGACAGCCCGGTGAAGCGCAGCTCGTCGTCAAGCGCCAGATCGAGACGCGTGACATTGTCACGGCCTTGCGTATCGGTGACGAACGCTTCCGAACGGTCGGCAACCCATTTCACCGGACGACCGGCCCTTTTCGCCGCCCACAGCACGAGCACGTGCTCCGGATAGAGAAACAGCTTCATGCCGAAGCCACCGCCGACATCCGGGGTCACGACCCGGATGCGGTTCTCCGGGATCTTCAGGACATGCTCGGCGAGCAGCCCGCGCACAAAGTGCGAGCCTTGCGTCGAGCTCCACAGCGTGTAGGCGTCCTCGCCCGGGTCGTATTCGCCGATCGCGCCGCGCGTCTCCATCGAATTGACGACGACCCGGTTGTTGACGAGCGTCAGTGAAATGCGGTGACGAGCCGCCGCAGTAGCGCGCTGCACGGCATCGCCGTCGCCAACCTCCCACTCGAAGCACAAATTGCCGGGCTGCCGGTTCAGCTCGGGCCACACGGCGGGCTGCCCCGGGTCGAGGGCCTCTGCGGTGTCCGCGATGGCCGGCAAGGGATCATAGTCGACGACGATCTGGTCGGCGGCGTCGCGCGCGAGAGCGGCGCTTTCGGCAACGACCAGGGCCACGGCATCGCCGACATGGCGCACGCGCTCCTGCACCAGAGCCGGCCGGGGCGGCATCGCGATCGGCGACCCGTCGCGATTGGTAAGCCCGGTCGCGCAGGGGATCGTGCCGAGACCGTCCTTTGCCAGATCCTCGCCGGTCAATACCGCCAGGACGCCAGACAATGCCGCCGCCGCCGAGATGTCGAGCGCGCGGATCCGGGCGTGGGCATGCGGCGAGCGCAAAACGACCGCATGGGCCTGGTGCGAGCGCGAGATATCGTCGAGATAGCGGCCATAGCCCGTGAGGAAACGCCGATCCTCGACGCGCCGGATCGGCTGGCCGATGCCGAACTGCTTCATTCCCGCCCTCCCGCGCGGCAGCCGATGCAACATAGGGAGCGCCGCCTGCCCCGTCCATGCCGTGTCAAAAGTGCGATCTGCGGGAAGGAACCGGCCTTCAATAACGTTGTTGGTGCGGCATTGCTTTGCGTCAATCGGAGGATCGGAGGACCGCTATGAAGAGGGGAACGGCAGCTTTAACCGGGGTGCTGCTGGCCGGAGTCGCGTGGATGCAGCCGGCCGCAGCGCAAGGTCTGCCGCAGGGCTCGTATCTGAGCAGTTGCATGGGTGCGGCGCTTCACGGCGATACGCTGGTCGCGACCTGCCGCCGCGCCGACGGGCGCGAGCAGCGCACTTCGCTCGCCGATGTGCGGCGCTGCGTCGGCGATATCGGGAACAACAACGGCAATCTGCAATGCAATTACGGCGGCGGCCGGGCGGGGCCGGGACCGGGCTATGACGAGCGCCGCCGCGGCGAGCCCGGTTATGACGAGCGCCGCCGCGGCGAATCCGGTTATGGCGAGCGGCGCTATGGCGAGGACACCCGCGAGCGCTGCTATGGCCTGCGCCGCGAGGCCGACGAGCTGCGCGTCCGCATGGACCGAGAGTTCAACCCAATGGAGCGGGCGCGGACCGAAGGGCGGCTGCGCGAGGTGCGGGAGCAGGAAGAGCGCATGGGCTGCCGCCGTTGACACCGACCACATATCGCAACGGCTCCTGCGCTGCTTTGGGGCGGGCGCCGTCGCGCATTCACTTCATGCGGGCCCGACTTCGGCCGCCGCGGTTCGGCATCCCGCTTTGCCGAACTCGCTAGCTCGGCGACGCCGGGACAGCGAGAGCGCCGCATTTCGGACTGTTGACGTGGATCAATGCTCGTTTCTTGGCGCGCTTGATCGTGCCGATCAGGGCCGATTCAATATAGCGACAAGATGTCGATCCTCGGCTGGGCTATCGTGCCCGCAGTCTTCAGACCTCCATGCGGCCGGAGGCTCATTGTATGAGGAACCTCCCCCAAGCCGACGTGCCCCTGCTTCCGTTCGTGTGGACCCGTGGCATCGCCGCCCGCGAGACGCTGCGTTACCTCGACAGAAAGGGCATCGACGCCGAGCCGCTTCTCTCAAAATCGGAGCTGTCGCGCGTTCAACTGACGCAAGACCCCGGCAAGCTATCGGCCGCTTCCCAGCATCGCTTCCTCGAACTGGCTGCCGTCGAGGCAGACGATCCGCTGCTCGGGCTGCATGCCGCGGCGGCGATGGACCTACGCGAGATCGGTCTGCTTTTCTATCTGGCAGCCTCCTCGGCAACAGTCGCGGAAGCGCTCGAGCACCTGGCGGAATACGCCGCAACGACAACCGAGGAAATTCGCCTTGAGATCTCGCAACAGCAAAATGAATCTTTGCTGATCCTGCACCGTGCGCTCGTTGTCGACGAGCCCTGCCGACAGCATTCTGAATTTACCGCGCTGTCCTTCAACCGAGTATTGCATAAGCTGACCAATCGCGATTTTGCGCCCTCGCGCGTCGGCTTTGCGCATGCGAGGGACTCAGGGTTGCGGGAGGTTCATCGGATCCTGCGGTGCCCGGTCGAGTTCATGCAGGCCGTGGACAGCTGGGTACTGCCGCAAAGCATATTGGAACTGCCGGTTATTTCGGAGGACAGCCGTCTTCTGCAGATCCTGGAGGCGCATGCTGGCGATATGCTGTCGGAGAAGCGCGCTCCTGCCGGGCTGCGGAGCTTGGTAGAAGACCAGCTCATCGGTCTTCTGCCTAGCGGACGGGCACGGGCGGCGGTGGTCGCCGAGCAGCTCGGCATGAGCGAGCGGTCGTTCAGACGGCGTCTCGTTCAGGAAAGCACAAATTTTGGCGAAGTCCTCGACCGCCTCCGAAACCGCCTCGCGTTGCGTTACCTCGAAGAGGAGCAGGTCTCGCTGAAACAGATCGCTTGGCTGCTGGGATATTCGGAGCTCGGAGCGTTCAACCACGCGTTCAAACGGTGGACCGGGACATCGCCGGGCCAAATGAGAAAGCAGCGCGCCTCGGCTTCAT
>VAZF01000258.1 GCA_005888425.1 Alphaproteobacteria bacterium | reverse complement strand
ACATCCGAAAGCTGGGTGATCCGATCATGATCGAGCTCGATGACGAGCTTTGCGGCCCCGGGCATATCGGGCGCTTTCTTCCATCCCGCCTCGTCAATCGCGAGGCTTGCCGCACGCAAATCGAGATTGGCGACCGCCTGCGCGCGCGCCGCCTCAAACCGGGAATATGTCACATCAACGCCGACCGGGCCGGTCAGCCGAGCGTCAAAGTCGAGGCCGAGGCGCCGCCGCGCCTCGACGTCGAGCGTCATCCCGATCCGATAAATCGCGCGCGGCCCGCCCCGCACCCGGAATGGCACGGTGGCATCAAGCTTTATCGGGATGCCGTCGACCCGCGCTGTTCCTTGCGCATGCGCCCCTGCCCGCGCGAGCTCGAGCGCGATGGCCCCATCGGTCAGGTTGCGGTCCATCGCGATCTTGGCGATCGACACGCCCGTCATCGTCGCCTTCGCGCTGTACTCGATCTGATCCAGCTTGAGGGCCGCCAGCAGCGGGAACCGGAAATGCAATACCGCGTCGGTATGGCCGCCGACCCGCGCCGGGTCGAGATTGGCGGCACGCGCGTAATAAAGCGGCTTCGAATCGATGAGCTCGAGAGCTTCCTGAAGCGATCCGTTGACCGGCAGATCGATCGTCAGCCATTCGAGCGGCGAACCGATTTCGCTGATGTCCAGCGTGCCGCCGGTCGTCTTGAGGCCTTTGACGACACCGCTGCTCGGCAGAAACACGAGATGCCCGTCGGCGAACTTCGCGATGCCGTCCACCTGGCGCGCCGGCGGCAACCCGTCAATGTAGGTGACGGTCAAGCCGCGGTAGCGAAGCGTGCCCTGCGCATCGAGGAGATCGGCGGTGTGCCCGGCGGGATCGATGTCGAGACTGAGCTGCGCCGAGGCTTCGTCGATGACTCCGTCACGCACGTTTGCCAGCACCCACCGCCGCGCGCCGGGGCTGAGCGCGTACGGCCACAGGGGGGCGAGCCCGTCGGGAGGCACCCGCTTGAGATTCGCGTTCAGCTTGCCCTTGACGTGGTCTCCCGGGCGCGCGTCGCGGGCGGCGGCGATCAATTCGGGCGTAACGCCGCCGATGCTGCCGTCGAGGACGAGCACGGTGTCGCCGCCGAGATCGAGGGTCAGGCTTTCGAGCTGCACCTCGGAGCGTTCCGGCGCGTAGGTCGCGTGCAGCTCTCCCTTTTCGATATCGACAACGCCCTCCGGCAGCAACTCGCTTTGCACCTGGCCCTTGCCGAGCCTCAGATCGAGCCGCGAGCCCTGCGCCCTGGCCTGGTCAAGCTCGATCCGGGTGTGCAGCGTGCCAGAAACGGGCAGCCGAAGATGCTGCAGCTGCAGCAGTTCGGGGATCAGGGGCGGGATCGCGTTCGGCTCGATGCCGTCGATCGCCAGCTCGAGGTCGAGCACATGCCGATCGGCGAAATAGCGGTATTGCGCGTGCAGCTCGGGTTTATTGGGACCGGCCGGGCCGGCCAGCGCGAAATCGCCGCGGATGCCCTTGCCGCTGCGCTCGACCGCCATGTCGACGCGGTCGGTCCGCCAGGTCTGGCCGCTCTGCTCGTCATCGACGATGACGCTGGCGCCGCGGATAGCCAGCCGCTGCAGCTCGCCCAACGGCTCGTCGCTGTGCCTGCCGCCCGCCAACTGCTCCAGCACCTTGGGCCCGAGATCGGTAGCGGTATCGTCCGGGCCGGCAAGCCGCGCGGTGATGGCGCCGCTGCGCTCGCGCGCCAAATGCACGACCGGGCGCTCGATGATCAGCTGCGCCGGCACTAGCTGACCCTGCATCAAGGCACCGATCCCGAACGTCGTCGAGATCTCGGGAAAGCGCGCCAGCAGCGCGCCATCCGGCAGCGCCATCCGCACGTCATGCGCCCGCAGATCGAGATGATGCGTCGTGGGATCGAGGCCGAGCTGGACGCCGGCGATCGTCACCTTAAAACCGACGCCCGACCGCTCGAAAGCCGCCTCGAGGTAAGGCGCGAGCCAGTCCAGCGTGATCGGCCCGTCCATCAGGCGCCAGAGCGCAAACCCGACAAGCAGGATCAGGATGGCGGCAAAGGAGCCGAGCCATCTCAAGCAATGGTGCGCCCCCCGCCCGACGCGCCGGGCCGCGCGTTGATGCACGACCCAGCGCCCACGCCCGCCCCGCCGGTCTTGACCGGGTTCGAGCGGCGCGCGAGTGTCGCCCGCGTCGCCGGGATCGTGCGATGGGAGCGCTATTGGACCTCTCCCGATCTGAGCTGGCCCGATCTGAGCTGGCCCCACCAGAGCCTGCCGATCCCCGGCTTTGCGAGCTGGGCTTTGCGGCCTGGGGAACCGCCCTCGCCGAGACGGCGGACCGCGGCGACGCGGATCGCGCCCGCGTCTGGGCAGCAAGCGAGCCCGGGCGACGGTTGCTTTCCGCCGTGTTCGGTAACAGCCCCTTTCTTAGCAAACTCGCCACTGCGGAATGGCGTCTCCTCCTCCGCCTCGTTGAGCACGGTCCCGATGCCGTGTTCCTCGATCTCGTCGGCGCCGTCGAAACGCAGACCGATTGGAACGAGACCCAAGCCGTCCTGATGCGGCGGCTGCGCCTCGCCAGAGGGTGCGTCGCTTTGATCGCGGGCATTGCTGAACTCGCGGGGAGCTGGTCCCTCGAACAGCAAATGCGCGCGTTGAGCCGCTTCGCCGAAGCGGCCCTGAGCGCGGCGCTGCGTCATCTGCTGCGCGCCGCCCATCAACGCGGCGCGGTCCGGCTGGCCGATCCGCAGCAGCCGGAGCAGGACAGCGGCCTCATCGTTCTCGGGATGGGTAAGCTCGGCGGCGGCGAACTCAACTATTCGAGTGATATCGATCTGATCCTTCTGTTCGACTCGGCGCAGAACGCGGTGATCGCGACGGACGACGCGCAAGCCTTCTTTGCCCGGCTAGCGCGCGATCTCGTCCGCATTCTCGACGAGCGCACCGGCGATAGCTATGTTTTTCGGACCGATCTGCGGCTCCGCCCCGATCCGCGCTCGACGCCGTTGGCCCTGTCCACCGCGGCGGCGCTGACTTATTACGAAAGTGTCGGGCAGAATTGGGAACGCGCCGCCTTGATCAAGGCGCGTCCGGTTGCCGGCGACCGCGCCGCCGGCGAGCGCTTTCTCAGCGAATTACAGCCCTTCATCTGGCGAAAGAACCTCGATTTCGCGGCGATTGCCGATATTCATTCAATCAAGCGGCAGATCCAGGCGCATAAGGGCGGCGGACGAATCGCGGTCGAGGGTCACGACATCAAGACCGGCCGCGGCGGCATCCGGGAAGTCGAATTTTTCGCGCAGACGCAGCAGCTGATCTGGGGTGGCCGGATCCCTAAACTGCGCGTTCGGCCGACCTGCACCGCCCTGCGGCGGCTGGCCGCAACCGGCCGCATCGATCCGGCGACGGCCGCAAGGCTGACCGAGGATTACCGCTTTCTGCGCCGGGTCGAGCACCGGCTGCAGATGGTCGATGACGCGCAGATCCATCGCCTGCCCGCCGATCGCGACGGTATTGCGCGTCTTGCGATCTTCCTCGGCTATCGCGACGCCGATGCCTTCGCCGCCGACCTTCGCGGCCATCTCGCCTCGGTCGAGCGGCATTATGCCGAGCTGTTCGAGGAGGCGCCGAGCCTCTCCGGGCCGGGCAACCTCGTCTTCACCGGGACCGAGGACGATCCGGAGACGCTGGCAACCCTGGCGCGACTCGGCTTTGCCGACCCGCCGCGCGTCGCCGCGATGGTGCGGGGCTGGCATCACGGCCGCATCCGCGCGACCCGGAGCCAGCGGGCGCGCGAGATCCTGACCGAGCTGGTTCCCGATCTGCTGCGCGTTTTCGGCGGCACGACCAATCCCGACACGGCGCTGCTGCGCTTTGACGATTTCCTGACCCGTCTTCCGGCCGGGGTTCAGCTGTTCTCGTTGTTTCACGCAAACCCCAGCCTTTTATCGCTGGTCGCCGACATCATGGCGGAAGCGCCGAGATTGGCGGAAAACCTGGCGCAGCGCCCGGCCCTGCTCGACGCGGTGCTGACCGCGGGATTTTCCGCCGCCATTCCCGACCGCGAGAGTCTCGCCGCCGATCTTGCGGCGCTCACCGCCGGCGCGCGCGATTACCAGGAAATCCTCGATATCGTCCGGCGCTGGGCCAATGAGCGGCGCTTTCAGGTCGGCGTGCAACTGCTGCGCCGCGATATCGACAGCGCGCGTACCGGCGTAGCTCTTGCCGACATTGCGGAAACCGCCGTCGCCGCGCTGCTGCCGGCGGTCATGGCGGATTTCGCGCGGATGCATGGCCAGGTGCCGGGCGGGGCGTTTTCGGTGGTTGCGATGGGCCGGCTC